>NZ_JAXEGN010000040.1:0-5769 GCF_034103065.1 Bullifex sp.
ATGCATTAAAGAGTACGACTCTTGCAAACATTGCTCAAAAGCCAATTTGGCCAATTGTCTTTGAACCATTCTTTAGACTAGTTTGGATGGCAACTGCACCAAACCAAGAGACATGTAAAAACATTAGAGAACATATTCCAGGTCTTGAAGTAAGATATGTATCAAATGGTATCGATATTGAGAGATTTAAGAGAACTCCATCAGGACAAAGTATCCCACAAATACCGGAAGGTTTCTTTGACGATAATACATTTATCTATGTTTGTAGACTTGGTTTTGAAAAGGCAATTGATGTAACAATAAAAGGATTTGCTAAAGCTGTAAAACAAAATTCTAAATTAAAGCTTTTAATAATAGGGCAAGGGCCAGCACATAAAGAATTAATTGACCTAGTGGAAGAATTAGAACTTACAGATAAAAATATCTGTTTTACAGGCTTAATTGATAACCATATTCTTGTTGATAGCGGAGTACTAAGGAAGTCTGTTGCATTTATTACTGCCTCCCTTTCCGAAAACCAAGCAATAACAGTTATTGAAGCACTTTGTTCTGGATGTCCTGTAATTTGCGCAAATGTATTTAATATGACTGCATTAGTTGATAAGGATTCTGGTTGGTATTTCGAAGGTGGCAACGACTCTGATCTTGCTGATAAGATTTTGTATGTAGCTGCGCACAAAGAAGAAAGAGATCAAAAGAGTGCTAATGCACTCAAGTCTATAGACAAGTATGACGGAAAAAAGATTGCAAAACAATTTGAAAGCATTTATCTTGAACTTATAGAAAAAAAGAAACAAGGCTTTTACGTTGTTGACGGAGAAAAGAAAGCAAACCGTTACGAAAACCAGTAATTAAGCCCCAAGGAGAACTGATGCGTTTTTTATGCGTATATGTTGATGGAGGAAAAGGTCATTACATACCTGCAAAAGCAGTTCAAGAACAGCTTATTGCTTTAGGTCATGAAGCAATCTTAATTGAATTCTTTGATTTATTCAAAATTAAATGGATAGGCAAAATTAATAAGAAAGTTTGGAGATTAATGCTTCGTTCTCCAAAGATAGAAAACAATTTCTCAAAGCATAGCGACCAAGACTCAAATGGAATGGAGGTTGCAACTAAAGCTTTAAAGCTCTTTTCTAAAAACAGTTTTAAAAAAACTATTAAAAACTATAACCCTGATTTAATTTTCACAACTCATCCATACCCTGAAGTATTTATTGCTGAAATGCTTGATAAACTAAAAATTGATATTCCTGTTACATACTATGCAACAGACGTATTCTCAGCACCTATTGCAACAATATGTAATAAGATTACCAAATACTATATTTCAACATCAGAAGGTCTTGAGATAGTAAAGAACTTAGGGGAAGATGAAAATAAGTTAGAGCTATCACCATTTCCACTTCAAAAGTCATGTGCTGAAAATAAGATTAAAAGTAAAGCAGAAGCAAGATCTATTTTAGGACTCAAGGAAGATATTTTCACACTCCAAATTAACTATGGAGGAGAAGGCTTAGGAACTAATACTTTACTTAAGTCTCTTGCAAATATTGAAAAGGAAATTCAAGTTGTTATCTTAGGTGGTATGAATGAAACCACAAAAGAAAATTTAAAATTAATTAGTGCTAAGATGCCAAAAAACATTCATGTCCATATCATTGGTTTTACTGATAAAGTTAATGCCTATGCAATTGCATCAGATATTATTGCTGGAAGAGCTGGTATTAATACCATATTAGAAGCTTTTTATTTAAGAAGACCATTCCTTATCACAGAGCTTGTATATACAGTCAAGGCTAGTGCTGATTATATATTAAAGTATAATGTTGGATGGAATGCTCACTTAGACCAAGAAAAGCAATTTGATATCATTAAAGAATGTATTGATAATCCACAAATATTAGAAAGTATGGATAAGAATTTTGACTCTATCCCAATAGAATATGGAGCAGATAAGCTAGCATTAAGTCTAGTAGAACTTGCAAAGAAAAGCTGAGGTAACAGGTGTACGACTATTTAATCGTTGGTTCAGGATTATTTGGTTCAGTCTTTGCCCACGAAGCAAAGAAGAAGGGTTATAAGTGTTTAGTTGTTGAAAAAAGAGATCACATTGGAGGAAATATTTATACCTATGAATTAGAAGGTATTAATATCCATCGCTATGGTGCTCATATCTTCCATACTTCTAATAAGGAAGCTTGGGATTATATTAATCAATTTGCAACATTTAATAATTTTGTAAATTCCCCTATCGCTTTCTATAAGGATGAACTATATAACCTTCCTTTTAATATGAATACTTTTTCAAAGATGTGGGGTATTAGAACACCACAAGAAGCAGAAAAGATTATTAGTGAACAAAGGAAAGAAGTTAAAAAAATAGAAAATCTAGAAGACCAAGCAATAAGCTTGGTTGGTAGAGATATCTATGAAAAGCTAATTAAAGGCTATACTGAAAAGCAATGGGGACGCTCTTGTACCGAGCTTCCACCAGAGATTATTAAGCGCCTTCCTGTTAGATATACATATAATAACAACTACTTTAATGATATCTATCAAGGTATTCCTATTGGTGGCTATACTCAAATAATCGAAAAGCTATTAGATGGAATTGAAGTAAGGCTTAATACCGACTTTTGTAAAGAAAAAGAAGAGCTATCTAAGATTGCAAATAAAATTCTTTATACTGGTGCTCTTGATGCTTATTTTGATTACTCACTTGGTAACCTTCAATATCGAAGTGAAAAGTTTGAACTTGAACGTTTAGAAGAGGAAAATCATCAAGGAGTTGCTGTTGTAAACTACACTGAACGTGAAGTTCCTTATACAAGAATTATTGAGCATAAACACTTTGAAAACTCATCTTCTCCTGTTACCTATATTAGTAAGGAATATCCTGTTGATTACTCTGAAACTGGTGAACCTTACTACCCTATTAACGATAAGGTAAATACAGAGCTCTATAATAAATATAGAGAGCTTGCTAAAAATGATGATAATCTTCTTCTTGGTGGTCGTTTAGCTCTATATAGCTACTTTGATATGGATAAGACTATTATTGCTGCCTTAGAACTTGTAAAAAACAGCCTCGATTGAGGCTGCTTTATTTTATATACTCCACTTGAAGCCAAATGCACATTGAGGTAGGAATCTAAATGGTGTGTTATTCATAAAATCCCATCTTGCTTGAGCACTTAAACCACCATATAAACTAATGTGCTTAGAGTAATTCCAATTTACAATGTTATCAAATTGCAAATATAGATATTTTTTATTTACAGGTTCTATATTTATATCTGTATAAGACCTATCATTTGATACTTTAATTGTCAGATTTGACTTGAGTTCAATATCCTTTTTATAGAAATCAAAATCACATCCAAGTGTAAGTGCAGTTACTCCAGGTCCACCCTTATATCCAGACCACTCAAGATCTCCTTGTGTATCATGGCGCCAATATCCAAGTGCCCAATCATAATTATATTCTTTTATAGTTGTGCCAGCACCATCAACCTTGATATTTTTATTATTCAAATATAAAACAGGAGAAGTATATACTGCTTCAGTCCAGAAATCTGCATCAAAATCATTAAAACTCTTTAAGTATGAAGCACCAATCATACCACCAATTGCATTTGGAACTGTGGAATTTGTTTCATAAATAGTTTGAAATTGATCAACTGTAATTTGCATATGAAGTTCTAAACGAGGGAGAGGAACATATTCAAATTCAAATCCCATAATATTATTTGCTTCATCATAGTTTTTTGTAATAACAGAATCTTCTTCATAGTTATAAAGGTTGTGAGACATAAATACAGGAATAAGATATCTAATATCAAAAGGATTATCTACATAGTTAATATTTCCAAGATTTACTGCTGCTCTAATTGTATTTTGAATAACAGCATCGAAACGATGCATTATTCTTATTTGTTGCTTAGGACCACTGTATCTAGTTCTATCAACTATACCAGATTCTTTTTGACTATCAAAATGAGTAAGATTTAATGAATAAGTAAAAGGCTTTGCAAAAAATGTAAAATCCATTGCTTCTTGGAATCGATAGTTATCACCAACTACTAAGTTAGCAGTTCTACTACTACCCATCTGTTGTCTTGTTCTTCCGACAACAACATTCATCCATTTTCCGCCAATAGCGCCACGAGCAAGAGCAGGAAACTCTACATAGTTTTTTATTTTATGCTCACTTTGATATGATGCAGTAATAGAACCATTTCTGTAATCTAAAATAAAACCAAAAGAGGACAAAGGAATACCTGAAGGAACCGTATAGCTATCTATTCCCTCACTTACTATACCTACAGCCCCATTATTCATAAAATCATAGCCTGTTTCAAAGAAAGCTGTATCACCATATTCAGCTTTTAACGAAAGATTTAATAATGCATCTTGTTCATTAAATGGAATAAAGAAATCTTTATATCCAATTTTCTCAAAGTCTTTTGAATAGAATATTTGTGGCGCAACAGATATATCAAAATCATAGGAAAAATCATCATTAGATTTTAGCTTTTGATTAACACTATCAAGCATAGCTTTATGATTATTATCAAGCTTACTAACGTCTATTCTCTCAATTGCCATCTTAAGCTCATCAGCAGTTATTGGTGTTGCTGATGACGGACCAACTACTCCAGCTATCTTACAAAGTTTTACTACACTCTTATACTCTGGAGAAAAAGCATCAAAAAGCTTTTGGTTTCCAGAAAAAAGAGGAAGAGTAAATATGATAGCAATAATTAATACTAATAAAATTCTTTTTTTTCTCATTAGATTATGCTCCACTTAATGCCAAAGGAACCTTGGGCACTATATTTTCTTTCTCCTAAATTATTGTGATAATTCCACTGCCATCTATTCATTAATGATGCATTAAATGAAATAGATGAAGTAAGTTTATACTCTCCAGCAATATCTACTTGTAATGTATATTCAGGTGTTCCTGTAGGAGTACTATACTTATTTTGATTATTTACATCTCTGTTTGTTTGACTCTGCTTAGGCCAATAGGTTTTCTCAATACCCTTTTCGCCATGAATCTTAAATAATATATCCCCTGATAGTTTCCAATTATCAAAAGAAGTAAAAGATGTTCCTACTGCTAAAGCAATTGTATCAGGACCAAAAGAGTGTCCAAGGTAGTTCAACTCACCTTTTCCACATTGCCACCAGTAATAGCCCGCAATATGATCTAAGCAGTAGTTTGGAGAACCACCTGGGTTTTCTTTATAGTTAAGATATAAATATGGGTTTGTATATACACCTTCTACGTAAGACTCAAAAACACCTTTTTTTGTTGGGTTTAACATCTTTAGATTAACCATAAAACCATTTGCAGAAGGAACTACACTTCCTTTTTCAACTGGAAGTTGGAATTGGTCTATAGCAACTTGAGAAGTAAGTGTAAATGTCTTATTAATTACCCATTCAAACTCAAAACCTAGGATATTATTAATCTCATCACCTTTAGCAAGTGTTATATCTTCACTATTATTATTCCAGTTATGGACAATCATCATTGGCATAACCATACGCCAATCAAACATTGTTAGTGAGTATATATGAGCTCCAATATTAACTGCAAATCTAAATTTATCATAGAATGAAAAGTCAAAACGCTGAATAGATCTATTTTGATGAGGACCTTCAAACATAAATCTAGTATTAGTCTCTGCATTATCATAGTGAGTTAATGATAAATGATAAGTAAATACATTAGTAAAGAAACTTAATTTCATTAAC
>NZ_JAXEGN010000041.1:0-14616 GCF_034103065.1 Bullifex sp.
AAGGATTTAGTTGTTCCTCTTTTATTTGATGTATATGAAAAAATGAAAAAGAGCAGTGAGTTTTTGGTTTATTTTCTTTCATCTGCAAGGGTAGAACCAAAGCCATTAGAATTAATGCCAGCATTTTACAATGAAGAAGAAAAAATGTTAGTTAAGCTTTATAGCGCAGAGGATGTAATTAATACGCTTTCAACACTTGGATTTAAGTTTAGTAAGATCGATTACTTAGGTGTTAATTCACCATATAAAATCGTTTATGTAGATTGTTTGAAGATTATTCCATAGGGCTTGAAAATAAATAAAGTAGTGTTAGATTAATAATGTAGGAGCAAAAAAGATATGAAAAAAAGTGTTTTAATTACTTACATTATTTCTGCTATTTTAATTGTTTTAAGCTTTGTTTTAGTTTTCTTTGCAATTAGAACATCTTATACTACTCAATCTTATAGATTAGGTCACATGGTTTACACATCAACAGTAATGGTTAGGAACCAAACATCTGTTTTACTTGATACATTTTCAAAAATGAGTTTCTTTTTAGGTGTTGTAGGTGTAATTGTGGCAACAATATGCCAGGTTACAAATCATAAGAGTTGTAATTGTGATGAAAAGGAAAAAGAAACTATTTCAGGTTATACAGTTTGTGATGAATGTGGTTGTGAGGAAAAAGAGAGTGTTGACAAGGAGTTAGAAAAATAGGTATCCTTACACTCGCGCAAAAATTAATCCTTAAGGAGTAAAACATGTCAAAAGCACATAGAGGAACAGGTATTAGAGAGCTTCCTAATCAGGGAAAGGCTACATGCCCAGTTTGCAAGAGAGAAAGTGTTAAGTGCCTTTATGAAGTAGAAATTGAAGGTGCTAAGGCTAATGTTTGCAAGCAGTGCAACGCTAAGCTCAAGAAATAATCATTTTGTTCATCAAGATGTTGTGCCGGGGGTATTGATTCTCCCGGTTTTTATTTTTAATGTGGTATTGTTATGGTTTTCTATTTAGTAGGAATTAAAGGAACTGGAATGAGCCACCTTGCTGCTTTCTTAAGGGCGCAAGGAAATATTGTTTTAGGCTGTGATGTTGAAGAGGATTTCTTTACAGCGCCAATTTTAGCTGGAATAAAAATTAATTCCTTTGATGATGAATTAAGTGAACACATTGATGCACTAATTTATTCTGGTGCATACAATGATAAATTAAATGTTATTAATTATTGTAAATTAAAGGGCGTTCCAATTTATTCCTACCCAGAATTTCTAGCTTTACTTTCAAAAGGTATTAAAACCTATGGAGTATCAGGAACACATGGAAAGACAACAACTACTGCATATACATCGTATTTACTTAAAAGTTTAAGTTTTAAGGGGGGTGCGATATTTGGCTCTTTTTTGCTTGATTTATCAATTTATAATAAAGGAAGAGATGCTTTAGTTATTGAAGCATGTGAATATAAAAACCACTTTAATCTATATCAATTAGCTGGTTTAGTTATTACAAATATTGATTTTGACCATCCTGATTACTTTAAAACTCTTGATGATGTAAAGGAATCTTTTCATCAGAGATTTCTAACACTTGGCCAAAATGGAGTAGTTATTTGCCATTCAAGCGCTTACAATATTGTCTCTAGATGGGTGTGTGAAAGACCTGATATCAAGGTAATTGTTTATTCAAAGGGTAAATACAGTGTTATTAACAGCTATGATAGCTACGAAGTTGATGGAGTAAAAATTAATACAGGTGAAAAAAATCACTTAATTTTAGATGATATTGTTGCAGCAATGCTTTTAAGCGCAGTAATAATATTAAGAAATAATAATAAAGAATTAAGTGATAACAATATTCACCAAGAGTTAATTAAGTTAGCTTCCTTTATTCCTGCATTTCCTGGAGTTGCCTCTAGAGGTGAAGTAGTCCAAATTAAAAACAACATTACATTTATCTCTGACTATGCTCATCACCCCAATGAGATAAAAACTTGTATTGATAACACAAGACAGAAATATCCTTCAAGTAGGATTATTGTTTTATTTATGCCACATACGGCAACTAGAACTAAAGCCTTATTAAAGGATTTTGCTTCAGCATTAAGCTTAGCAGATGATGTTTTTATTCAAAATGTTTATTCTTCAGCAAGGCATGATGAGGTAAAGGAGAATTTATCTTTAGCACTAACAAAAGAAATAGAAAAAAAGGTCTTTAGATCCTTTTTATCAAAGATAAATCAAGTAGTTTATATAAAAGACGATGATAGTGCTGTTGATATAGTATCTGCATTCTTGCTCAGTGGTGATGTTTGTATTACCATGGGAGCTGGAAACAATAGAAAATTAATTAAAAGGATTATAGATAAGCTATGAAAAGTATGACCGCTTATGGTTATAGCTCATATTCATCTGATGAGTTTTTCTTAGAGGTAGAGATAAAGAGTTATAACAATAGATATTTAGATATTTATCACAATATTAATAGTAATCTTGCTTCATTTGAAGAAGAGATTGATCAAAGGATAAAAGAGGTTGCTGAGCGTGGTAAGGTTGAAATTTCTGTAAAGCTTAAAACTCTTAAAAATGATGGTCAGCTCGTTGTTGATAAGGATTTGCTACAAAAGTATGAGGATGCATTTTCAAATATTTCAAATATAAGTGGTAAAAGCGTTAGTCTTTCAGCTGCTGATTATCTTTCAATTGAGGGCTTAATGACCTATGTTCAAGAGAAAAATCCTGAAATATATAGAGAAGCTTTATTTACAACCTTAGATAAGGCTCTTGAACAATTTAATAGTGCCAAACTTAGGGAAGGGGAAGCCACTAAGGCTGATTTATATAAGCTTGGAAAACAAATTGAAGATTCAAATGATAAAATCAAAGAACTTTTTGATGGCTATGAAGATTACTATGCAAAGCTATTGCTATCAAAGTATGAAGAGCTTAAAATCAGTGAAAAACTTGATGAAAATCAGTTTAGACAGGAAGTTGGTTCAATATTAGTTAAGTATTCTATAAATGAGGAACAGATTAGGCTTAAAACTCATTTAAAGGAGTATTTTAGACTATTAGATTGTAATGAGAGTGTTGGTAAGCGTCTTGATTTCTTGATGCAGGAAATGAATAGAGAAACTAACACTACAGCAAGTAAGAGTCAAATTGCTCAGATTAATATTGAAGCAGTTAAGATGAAAGATGCTATCGAAAATATTAGAGAACAGATAAGGAACGTTGAATGAGAATAGCTATTAGTTCAAAGAGTGGTTGTGGTAATACAACTGTAACAACATTGCTTTCCGAGCGCTTAGGTTATAAGATGATTAACTTTACTTTCAGACAGCTTGCTGCTGAAAGGGGTGTTGAGTTCTGGGATTTTTGTCGCATGGCAGAAAACGATGATAATATCGACAGAGAACTAGATCGAAGGCAGGTTGAGATGGCGATGGCTGAGAAGAATTGTGTGCTTGGGTCTCGCTTAGCAATTTGGATGTTAAAAGAAGCTGATCTTAAGGTCTATTTACAAGCTTCAAGTTTGACTCGTGCTAAAAGAGTACTAAATAGAGAGGGCGGAGACCTTGAGCTTCGAATTAGTCAAACTGAAGGTAGAGACCAAAAGGATAGTGCTAGATATATGCGTATTTATGGCATTGATAATAGCGATACTTCTGTTGCCGATTTAGTTATCGATACCGATAATAAGACTCCTCAAGAGATTGTTGATATCATTGTAAAGAAATTAGATACTTTACGCTGAGGTTACTTTTTTGTTATATTTTGTAAGATAAGGAGATTTTTCGTGAGTATCCCACTAGATAAATTAATTGATAAAGAGGGCAACATCTACGAGATGACATGTGTTGCTATCAAGGAATCAAATATCATTTCATCAACTTCTCTTAAGGATGAGATTGAAGAAAGTGGTGAAAAGATTGTTTCACATGTTCTGACTCAGGTCTTGAACGATGAAATTAAGTACACCATCGAAGAAAAATAAGATAGTATTTCTTTTTGGTCCTACTGCAAGTGGTAAGACTCAGCTTGTTGAGGACTTTTTTTCAAATGGCTATGAGATAATTAATGCCGACTCCGTTCAAGTGTATAGGCACCTTGATATCGGGTCGGCTAAGCCGTCATTAGAGCTTTTAAAAAAAATTAAGCATTACAATGTTGATATTCTAGACCCATGGGAGCAGTTTACAGTAGGTGAGTTTGTAAAAAGAAGTGATGAAGCTGTCACTCAAATTTATGAATCTGGTAATATCCCACTTGTTACTGGTGGAACTGCCTTTTATTTTAAGCACTTTTTATATGGCCTAGCTGAATCTCCAATTGCAGATCAAGGAGTAAGAGATAAGGTTAAGGCAATGCTTGATGAAAAGGGCGTTCAAGAACTTTTTAAAATCTTAAAGAGTGTTGACCCTATTAGTGCTGAAAAAATAAATGTAAATGATGCTTATAGAATAACAAGAGCATTAGAAGTTTATTATCAAACAGGAAGAGGGCTTTCTTCTTTTGCAATTCCGTCGACTCCTAGAAATAACATGAAGCCTTTAATTATTGGTCTCGATAGAGATAGAAATGAGCTTTATGAGAGAATAGATAAAAGAGTTGATATCATGTTTGATGAAGGGCTTGTTGATGAAATTAAAAAGCTTTGCAAAATGGGAGCTTCTCTTGCTTGGCCTGGAATAGGTGGTATCGGCTATAGAGAATTCTTTGATGCAAAAATAAGTGGTGAAGCCTCAATTAAGATTATTAAGGATAATATAAAATCTGCCTCTAGGCACTATGCCAAGAGACAGCTTACATTTTTTAAATCCTTTGATAATGTTGTTTGGATTCATCCAGATGATAAAGATAAATTAAAAACTATTTTGGATAATTATCTTTATTCTGAATAAGGTGTTCTTATTACTTCAAGTAGAGTAATTTCAGGGTTAGTAACATTAACAATGTTCCACCATCCTCTATTATTCCAAGCAAAATCAAAGATTTGAGTAAATTCATATACATATGTTAATGCTTCAGATTGAATTACCTGATCATCTGTAGACTCTGTTTCAGAGTAATCATAAGGAGTGTAGAACTTTAGTACAGCCTTATATTGGTTTTCTCCAATTTGAGTTACTACAACATCGTCTGCACCATAAACAAACATTGATGCTTTAAATGATGGCATTCCATCATCAACCCACTCATCAGCTCTTAATATAGGAGCAACTTGTTCATACGCCATTCTAGTTTGTCTATTTACAAATAGATTTAGTACTTCTGTTTCTTGAGGTGATTTACAACCCTTCAATGGAGCAGATAGCTTAGAAACATCTAGTTCGTTGATAGCTTCATAATATGCTTCAACGATTTGTTTTTGATCCATATCTTTTGTATGAGGTGGCTCAAGCAAATTAGAAATATATGAAAATAAAAATGCTCCAATTAATATAACTGATACAACTATAGTGATAATAACAGAACCTTTTTTTCTCCAAAAATTATTTCTTTTAGCTCCTTCTTGGGTCTTTGCAAGAAATTTTTGGTATGTTCCATTTTTATTCAGCTCGTTTTCGACCATTTTGTACTCTTCTTTAGTTTTGTTATCAACATTCCAAGTAAGAGAAGAGGCTTTTTCGATAAACCATGAAAGGTTTTCAACACACTTTTTGTTTCCATTGATTTTTCTCATTTCTTTGCTTGAAGCATGTAAACAAAAATCAATAAAACCAATTGTTTTATCATCAAGGTCTTTAAATAAATATTTTTTATACTCAGAAAGAGGAAACTCTGTGTAGTTATATTCTCTTATTTCTCTATCTTGATATGGTGCTTTAGAAGTTAAAGCATAGTATAAGAATTCAGCAAATTGTCTAATTAAGGTAAAGGATGGTTCTGTACCACTTTTGGTAAAGCAACCAGATGAAAGATATCTTTCTTCATCTGTGTAATACATTACAAAGAAATCTGAAAGATCTGGAGGAAGGATTAACCAAGAATCATCATCGAGAATGTAGAAACGATAAACTGGTACAACACCAAATGTTGTATCAACAAAGGAAGCTGGAAGTAGGGTGATAGCAGTAGCCAAGTTTAATAAAAGCTCTAGAGCTCTACTTCTGTTTTCAAAAGCAATAGAGGAAAATGGTTTAAGGTTACATTTATCAAAATAGACATATCTAATTGAATCTATTGTAGTAAAAGCTTCCCATTTCCACTTTTTTAACTCACCATCTTTATAGATATATCCATCTTGCTTTTCACCTTGCATCATGTGCTTTGGAATAGCAAAATCATCTAGACCTAATGAAATACAGCTATATTCAACACCTTCAATAACAGTGGTTTTTATCATTGGTTCATTAATCATAATATGCTCCTAAAAGGTGAATTACATTACCTTTACAATCATCAATTTCTTTTACAATTTGGTCTTTATCTTGAATTGCTAATACATCAAAATTTTTATATTTATTTCTAAATGCTTCAAATATCTTTATACCACATGAAGAAATATTACCTTTCTTTTCCTCTTCTAAAAGAGGGGTATTATCCTTTAATGCATTAATTAAGTTCTTTGCACACATTATTGCTTTATCGTTACTACTTGAGAGTGAAAAATTTGAGCTAATAATGAAAGAGGTATCATCGTCAGAAAAAGAAGAAATTAACTTTTTTAATTTCTTAATTTCATCACTTACTTCAAGTGCTGTAAAAATAGGTATTATTTCACACACTCTTTTTAATTTTTTTAAATAAAGTAGTACTAATTCAAATGAGTATTCTTCTTCTAATATTGAATCATCAATTGTGATATTAGCTGCACTTGTTATTTTAACATTATCATCAATTGAGCTTGATAGTGTAAAAAGAGATGTGCTTGATAAAGGATATTTTCCATTATGCATAGGGGCGATAAAAACATATCGTTTAACTTTCTTAAGTTTTGAAAACCCTTCATTATAGAGATAGTTTACATTCTCTAAACTTGCATGAGGAAGGATTATAGCTTTATAGGAGCCATCACTATCATCAAGATTACATAATTTATTTAATTCTTCCTCAGCCGTTGGATAAAATATATCTTCAAAATGAGTTTTCAAAATAAACCCCCTTCTTTAGAAAGTAATTGTTTAACTCTCTTCTCGTCTAGTGTAATATCAAGGTTTTTTTCTTGAGTTGGAATTACAAGACCTTGTTTTCCATCCTTAACTCTTCTTAAATACTTAACATGAGTGTAGTAGAGAGAAGCTTTTTTATTTGCTTTTGCTTTGGAGTAGTGCACAGCAAGGTTCCCTGCATCAATTAAAACATCTAAAGGAACACTCTTATCCTTCTTACATTTAATAAATACATAGCCACCTGCAGTATCTCTTGTATGTAGCCAAAGATCATTACCTCTGACGTGATGACGTAAAAGTTCATCATTTTCTTTACTATTTCTTCCAACTAAAATATCAAAACCATGTGAATTAAGCTTTAACCCAGGTCCTGTTATATTATTATTCTTACTACTACTTTGCTCACCTAATTCTTTTTCAAAGAGATTAATTGAGTTTTGTGAAAGTAGTTCGTTGTAGTGCTTTTCCTTTTCTAATATAGCTTCTTTTATTTCATTAATATCATTAATGTTATTTTCATATATTCTTTGAGCTCTTTTATATTTTTGATAATAAGCATTAATGTTTTGGCTTGCCGAGAGAGCTGAATCGATAAGAATTGTGACAGAGTTACCTTCAAAATCTGTTAAATTAACTTTATCTTGTCCTTTCTTTATTAAATATGAGTAAGCAGAGAGTAAATCAGCTGATGCCTTGAGTTCTTCATAGCTTTTATACTCCTCAACCTTTTTCTCTTTATCACGAAGTTGTCCCTTTAAATAGGTAAGTTCTTCATCTCTTTTTAAAATTACCTGATTCTTAAGTTTATCAAGTAATTCATCTGTTTTTTCAGCTGAGATATTTTTATCAATTTCTTCATTAAAGGTGTTTGCAGTAAAGCTTCTAATTGGAAATTTTACTTCATCTATTTCTTTTTCTTGAGATGGAGTAAATAGCTTTCCTTTTTCTTCTCCTCTTTTAGGTCTTCTCATTAAAACTTCTAAAATCATTAGATTTTGATCTGTGATAATAATGTTTGAAGAAGGACCTGAAAAGAGACGAATAAACATCTTCTTTTCAACATCAGCATGCTTAAGAGTAAATACTACTTCTCTTTCTCCTTTGGTTACCTTTACATCAACAATTCTTGAACCAACAATATTTGCTCTAAGATACTGCGTGAAGCGCTGCATCTTAGTACTTTTCTTTCTAATTCTATTAGTTTTACAAATTCTTTGGTATGGAGTACCTATTTCAACATACAATAACCAAGCCTTTTCCTGCTTGGAAAAAAGACACATTGTGAAGGAGTGGAAATCATGTTCGACGATATCTTGGATAAAGGTGTCATTAAAATCTAACTCAGAAATAAGATAATTAATTTCATTAGCATTTAATGCCATAGTGCTCCTCCATGATATCAAGCATCGGACCTGCAAGATAAAAAGAACCAGTAATTAATATAGGTTTATTTAATTTTAACGCAGTGTCTAATGCATCTTTATTGTCTTTAATTAGTAATATGTTTTTCTCTGTATTTAATTTTAATGCGCTAGAGTATATATCTTCAATATTACTTTTTTTAAAAGTTCCAGGTTGAGAGATAATTAGATTATCAAAATTAGAAATTAGAGTCTCAAGCATGTGAGTAACATCCTTTCCCTCAAGAGCTCCAAAAATAACAGTCACATCGTTTTTATAAATTGAATAAAATGTGCTTGCAGTTGATAATATACTGTTTTTGGTGTGTGCAACATCAATAACTACTGGAACATTATTAATTTTTAAAGGCATAAACCTTCCTTTAATTATTATTCTTTGTAGTTCATTAATTCCGCAAGCTGTTAGAAAATTTAACTTCGAGGCAATTAAGATAGCAAGTGCGATATTTTCAGCTTGCTTTCTACCAAAAACTGAGAGCTGAAGATCAAAAGAAGAACCAGCTTTTAATTGAAATTTTAAGTGTTCCCCTTTTATTAATGTTTCAGAGTGAAAATTAATTATTTCATCATCAAAATAATAAAACTTTGAATTATTATTTACTGCTTCCGTTTTAATAACATTTAATGCTTCCGTAGCTTGGCTTGCTGAAAACACTACTTGATGCTCTTTGATAATTTTACTTTTTTCATAAGCAATTTTTTCAATTGTATCACCTAAAATCGAAGTGTGTTCTAACTCTATTGGAAGAATAACTGAAGCTATAGAGTTAGTTGTGTTTGTGGCATCAAGGCGACCTCCAATTCCTGTTTCAATAACAGCATGAGTGCACCCACTTTCCTTAAATAAAAGGTAAGCATAGGCAGTATATATTTCAAAGGTTGAAGGTAGTGGAGAGCCATATTCTGCAGGATTAGTAAAACCTATTAAAAGATTTTTTAATAAGTTAGCAGTTTCAATTAAAAAATCATCATCAAAAAACCTTCCAGCTAAAGTAAAACGTTCCCTGTAATCTGAAACATGAGGGGAAAGATATAAGCCTGTTTTATAACCTTTATTCTTTAATAATATAGCTAGATATGTTGCAGTTGATCCCTTCCCCTTGCTTCCTGCTAAATGAATAATCTTTAAATCCTTTTCTGGATTTTTTATCCATTTTAAAAGGTTCTCCATCCTTTCTAATCTATTTTCTCTAATTATCCCTGGAGCTTTTGATTTATCACTATATGAAAAGCTATCGAGGTAGTTTACAACTTCGTTAAATGTGTTTAGCGCCATGAGATAGAATAATACATTCTTTCACAAAAAGGTTAAAGTGTGACACAGAAAACGGTTCAAGAATCTTCTAACATTGACACATATACAAAATGTGTAATAATATCAAGTATAATAAATTTTATTTGGAGATACAAATGTCTTTTAAAGTACCAAATCCTGATGCATATCGTTTTTTAGATGATTACAGAGGTAAATTTTTTAATGGGCAGTGGCCAACTCTCGTTGAGATGTTTGAAATTACTTGTGATAGATATCCAAACAATGAATGTTTTGTTGCTTTTAATCCAAAAGAGTTAAGATTTACTTATACACAAGCAAGAAATAAGATATTAGAAATTAAAAATTTCTTATTAAGTGAAGGCGTTAAGCCTGGTGATAAAATTGCTGTTTCAGGTAAAAACAGTCCTGAATGGGCAATTGCTTACTTAGCTATTTTATATGCAGGTGCTATCGTTGTTCCACTCGATGCAACTTATAACGACCATGATATGGAAACTTTAATGGCTTTTGGTGGAATTTCTCGAATTTTCTGTGATGGTGATAGAGTTGCTACAATCGATACTTCAAAGAGAGTAGGGCTTGTTGCTAAATATTCTTTAGAGGAAAAACGTCCTGAAGGCTACAGCTATATCCTCGATTTAAATGGCCCTGAGGCTGAAGCTGTAAAGGCTACAAGTAAAGATTTAGCTGCTATTCTATTTACATCTGGTACTACAGGAACTCCTAAGGGTGTTATGCTAACTCACGAAAACCTTGTTAGTGACTGCTATATTGCACAGCTTTATATGAAGCTTTATCCAACAGATGTATTCTATGCAATTTTACCAATCCACCACGCATATACAATGCTTGCTGTGTTTATTGAATCTATCAGTGTTGGTGCTTCTTGTGTATTTGGTAAGAAGCTTGTAGTTACCCAGTTATTAAAGGAATTAAAGCTTGGTAAAGTAACAATGTTCTTAGGCGTACCATTGCTATTTAATAAGCTTTTAACTGCATTAATGAATGGGGTTAAGAAAAAAGGCATTGTTCTATATGGTTTAATTCGTTTCTTAATGGGTGTTTCAGGTTTCTTAAAGAAGGTTTTCCACATCCAAGTTGGTAAAAAATGGTTTAACTTCTTACTTAAGAAGGTTTCTCTTGAGAACATTAGAATTTGTATTTGTGGAGGTGGTCCACTTCCTGCATCTACTTTTAAGATGTACAACGAATTAGGTATTAACTTTGTCCAGGGATATGGCTTAACAGAAACTAGCCCAATTACCCACTTAAATCCTGTAGAGGCTTACAAGGAAATCTCTGTTGGACGTCATCTTGAGGGTGTAGAAGTAAAGATTGAAAATAAAGATAGTGATGGTAATGGTGTAATTTATCTTCGTGGCCCAATGGTAATGAAGGGCTATTACAATGCTCCTGAAGAAACAAGGGAGGTTTTATCTGAAGATGGATGGCTTAATACTGGGGACGTTGGTTATGAAGACCAAGATGGTTACCTTGTATTAACTGGTAGAGCTAAGAACATCATTGTAACAGAGGGTGGTAAAAACGTTTTCCCTGAGGAAATTGAAGACCACTTCCAGCTCTATTTCGATGTTGAGCAGATTTGTATTGCTGGTTACATTAAAAATAAAGCTGAAAAAAGTGAAGGTATTGCAGCTATTATCTATCCTTCTCAAGATTGCAGAAAGAACCACAAAGATGACTTACAAGCATATCTTGAGAATATTGTAGGTGAAGTTAATAAAACATTACAGAGCCACAAGAAGATCACTAAGGTTGTTATTGCTGATGAACCTCTTGAGATGACTTCAACAAAAAAAATTAAGAGATTCGTTGTTGCAAAGCAATATAAAGATAAGCTTGATAACTAATATCTACTAATAGGCCTTTCTCAACTTGAGTTAGGCCTTTTCATTTTTATATTAAATCGAGTAAGATAATTTATATGGAATTGACAAGCAAACAAAGAGCATATTTAAGAAGTGAAGCACAAGAACTCTCTTCAATTGTAATGGTTGGAAAAGATGGTCTTACTCCTAGTGTTGTAAATGCATTAAAGGAAGCAGTTGATCATCATGAATTAGTTAAAGTTAAATTTCAATCTTTTAAAGAAGATACAAAAGAAATTTCATTTGCTTTAGCTGAAAAAGCAGGTTGTGATTTAATTGCAACAACAGGTTTTACTGCAGTTTTCTTTAAACAGAAAGAGAAAAAAGAAGAAAGAAAATATAATATTTAATTATTCTTAAAAAGAAAAAGTAATCCCAAGGCCGAAACCTTGGGATTTTTTATCTTAGTTACCCTGCTCAAGTGCAAGAGTTCTTGTTGTGATATCACAAACTTCAGCTGGACCGTAGTACTGAATAGCACCAGGGAATGTGAAGAGTGTGTTCTCTGCCCATTCTTTTCTATGTGCTTCAAAATACTTAAATGGCTTACCTTCGAGTTCAACTAAAGCCTTTCTGATAACTGGCTTAAATTCACCATGTCTTCTTTCAAGGTTCATCATCTTTGTAATTGGAATACCACCTGCTTCCCAGTTCTGAGGACCTGCAGATAGGTTGGTAACAGTTGACATATAACCTGTTAAACCATTACTGATTAATAAGAATGCATTGTAGCCAAGTGAATAACAGTAGTCTGCATCGAAGTTAGATGGGAATGCACATCTTCCTTCGTAACCGAAGAAGTGGTTAAGTGCATTAAATTTAGCCTTAGAGCCTCTGTTCTTGAGTTCCTTTGCAACCATTGTGATTAATAACTTTTCAGTCTCAATTCTTGAAACCTGTACGTTACCATGTGGATCTCTATCCATTAATAACTGGTGCTGGATATCAAGAGGAAGATTCTTAAATACATTAGCTGACTTAGAAGTAAGGTTAGAGATAACAAAGTTATATTGATCATCCCAAGAACCAAGTACTGCATAATCTTTTTCATGTACAGCAAGTAATTCGTTAATTTCAGCAATTAATACCTTAACTTCAGGAATAAACTCAATTAAACCTTCTGGTACGATTGCAACGCCATAGTTATCACCCTTAGCACTACGAGTTTCAACTACATCAGCAATATAGTTAACGATATCCATCATTGCCATGTTCTTTGCTTCAACTTCTTCACCTACTAAACAGATGTTTGGCTGACATTCAAGAGCACATTCAAGTGCAATGTGAGAAGCACTTCTTCCCATTACCTTGATAAAGTGCCAATACTTCTTAGCAGAATTAGCATCTCTTTCAATGTTACCAATTAATTCAGAATAGGTTTTACAAGCTGTATCAAAACCAAATGAAACTTCAATAACATCGTTCTTTAAGTCTCCATCGATTGTCTTTGGGCAACCAATAACCTGTACACCAGCATTTGTAGCAGCCATATACTCTGCAAGAACTGCTGCAT
Source organism: Bullifex sp. (assembly GCF_034103065.1). Taxonomy (NCBI): domain Bacteria; kingdom Pseudomonadati; phylum Spirochaetota; class Spirochaetia; order Spirochaetales; family Spirochaetaceae; genus Bullifex; species Bullifex sp. Next base: position 13,193 of record NZ_JAXEGN010000041.1, read on the forward strand.
TTGTATTGGAGTCATCACCACCGATAATAACAATTGCATTTAAATTGTGTTTCTTAGCAACTTCACTTACAACTTTAAACTGCTCTACAGTCTCAAGCTTTGTTCTACCAGAACCAATGATATCGAATCCACCTGTATTTCTATATTCGTTAATAAACTCATCAGTAAATTCAATGTAATCATCTTCTAAAAGACCTGATGGACCACCTTTAAATCCGAGTAATACGTTATCTTTATTAGATCTCTTTAATGCATCATATAAACCTGTAATAACGTTGTGTCCGCCTGGAGCTTGACCACCAGAAAGGATAACACCTACAACCTGTGAATCCTTCTTAGCCTTAGAAGATCCCTTTTTAAATGAAATGGTCTTCATACCATATGTATTAGGGAACATTTCTTTAATTTTTTCTTGGTCAGCAACAGACTGTGTGCTTTCACCAAAGCAAACTTCAATATCATTGATATCATTTTGTAAAATTAAAGGAAGCTTTGGCTGATACTCATATCTAGCCTTTTGTAATGGTGAGTAATTCATTATTCCTCCGATAAACATAATTGTTGATTAATATAATATTAAATAATTATAAATTTATCTATATTTGAAGATATATTGTGTATTTAATTACAAACTTTTTTTATTTCTTGATATTATCAATATATGAGCTTGTTACTATTTTTAGATGCAGATTCTCTTCCAATTAAACATAGAGAGATAATTATTAAACGTTGTATAAAAGAAAATATAGAATCTTACTTTGTTGCCGATAGACAATTAAAGGATGTTTTAGATTCAATTAAAGAACATACAGTTATTTTAAGAAAGCCTTATAGAGGTGTTTTATCAAACGAAGAAATAAGAAAAATTAAAAGCACTATCCATATGGTAGTTGTAGAGGGTGGGGAGAATGCTGCAGATGATAAAATTGTTGAATTAGCAAATGAAAACAATCTATGTATTACACACGATATTCCTCTGGCAGCAAGGTTAATAGAAAAAAATGTATATGTTATTGATGATCGAGGAAATGTACTTGATAAAAATAATATCAGGGAACGCCTTTCTATTCGTGATACCCAAAAAGATTTTAGAGAAATGGGTATTTTTAATGAAAAACAAAAGGCTTTTGATGCAAAAACGATCAATAAATTTGCAAATGCATTTGATAAAGCAATAACTGACTTAAAAAAGAGAAAATAACAAAAAATAAACATATGTTTAATAATAAATATATATTCATTTATGATATTATGAATGAATTTGTATATTTGTTAAAAATTTAAAATATATTCCGAAATAAGAATAATATAATTAATTTAATGAATATGATTTTTCCTCTTTTAATTATTAATATGAGAAAAGTATATGTAATAAATGATTTTAATCTTAAAAAGAAAGTGGAAGAACTTGGTTATAGATGTGA
>NZ_JAXEGN010000042.1:0-10361 GCF_034103065.1 Bullifex sp.
TTTATAAAAAACATACCATATGTAGTTATATATATCAATAATTCTATCGATATATTCATCGATAATACTAGTAGAGGCAAGGAACCAAATTCATCTCAACAGCACATTCACCTTTTTCTGGATTGCTGTATAGTCATACCCGATACTGCTAGACGATTCTCCCTTTCCTGGCCATAGCCCCCCTTGCCAGTGCTAGAGTCAGTTAAAATGGAACGAAAAGAAAAACCATACTATAGAACTGTCACTTTAAAAACAGAACTTGTAGAGATTTTGTAAACAAAATTTTGCTGTCCACGGTAACTAACTCCTCGAATAGCAATACATATATCCATAATTCTGTCTAATGCTCATTTAGCAACAAATGTATTAAAGAATAAAGTTCTATTACTAGTAAAATAGTAGAACCAATATCTTCCTACCAAATATCTGAAATAAAAGATTAGATTCACTTTTAAATAAAGAATCACAATATCAAAGTTCATAAATGATAAAGCATGAAGTATATGCAGAGGTTACTTTCCATAATATTTATAATGAAGAGGTAGCATAACTATCCGGATATTTTTTAACTTATTGTCTTGTCAGGTTTCTTAGCTTTATTTTATACCAACTATATAACCCCTATTATTTACTATTATATACCAAGGGGTTATAATGGGGTTATATAAAAGGAGGTATTCATCTTGGATAATTTGCAGGAAAAAATCGCACAGCTGGAAAAAGAGATAGAGAAACTTCCACATGGTTATATATCACGAAAAACAATTAACGGAAAAATACGTCAATATCACCAGTGGACAGAAAATGGTAAAAAGAAAAGTAAATACCTTAATAATGATGATGCCACTATAATGGCTGAGCTAATTGAAAAGCGTAGAGAATTACAGCAGGAACTTAAAGAAACAAAGGCATTGCTTCCTAAATCATCTATTTCTCCAGTTTTTCAGACTGATGTATTAACAGGCGATACCTTGAAAAGGTTTGCACTTCGTTCAGCAAATTTGAAAAGCCGTTCTTGTCTTCAGAAATTACAAACTTTTTTAAACGGTGATACTGACAGCAGAGTTCTCATTTTATATGGGCTGAGAAGAACTGGCAAAACCACTCTTATTCAACAGTCAATACTAAGTATGAATACAAAGCAATTTAACAAAGCTGCCTTCATTCAGGTAAAACAGAAAGATACTCTATACACTGTAAATCAGGATTTGAAGAAATTACTTAATCAAGGATTTCGCTATGTTTTTATAGATGAAGTAACACTAATGGAAGATTTCATTGAAGGAGCCGCACTATTTTCAGATATTTATGCAGCCTGTGGTATGAAAATAGTTCTATCAGGAACTGATTCACTGGGATTCTTATTTTCAGCAGATGAACAGCTTTATGATCGCTGCGAAATGTTACACACAACATTTATTCCATACCGAGAATTTGAGAGTGTTTTGGGTATTCATGGTATTGATGAATATATTCGCTATGGTGGCACTATGAGCCTGGGAGGAGTTCATTACAATGAACATTCTACTTTTTCCAGTAAGAAAAGTACGGATGAATATGTTGACAGTGCAATTGCAAAAAATATTCAGCATTCACTGAAATATTACCAGGATGCAGGACATTTTAGACACCTGCAAAGCCTGTATGACAAAAAAGAACTCACCAGTGCTATCAATCGCATTGTAGAGGATATCAACCATAGATTTACGATTGATGTCCTGGTACGCGATTTTATTTCTCATGATCTTGGATTATCTGCTAGAAACCTTCGCAAAGATTCAAATCAGCCTACTGATGTCCTTGATAACATTGATAAGGACAAATTAACTGCCAATCTTAAAAAAGCATTAGAAATTCTGAATAAAAATGAACAGAATGTGAAAATTGAAGAAGCTCATAAAATAGAAATAAAGGAATACCTTGACTTATTGGATTTGACAGTAGATATACCAGTCGAAACGCTACCAGTTGTAAATGAAAAAATTTATTTAACAGTTATTTCTCAACCTGGTTTACGCTATGCACAGGCAAACGCTCTTATTACACAGCTTATGAAAGACGCCATCTTCCAAAATATTTCTGGTATAGAAAGAAAACGAATCATAGATAGAATACTAGATGATATTAAAGGCAGAATGATGGAGGAAATTGTACTACTTGAAACAAAAAAAGCTTACCCTAAGAAAGAAGTATTCAAGCTAACCTTTGCTGTGGGTGAATTTGATATGGTAATCTTTGATCCAGAACAAGTAAGTTGCGAAATCTTCGAGATCAAACATAGTTCTGTTGCAGTGCCTCAGCAATACAGGCATTTGATAGATTGGCAGAAATGCAAAGATACCGAGTTTCGCTATGGTACAATTACCAGTAAATACGTAATCTATCGGGGAAAGAGCAAAATAGATGGAGAAGTAAAATATCTTAATGTAGAAGAATACCTTAATGGTTTGGGTAAGGACAGATAAAGCCTTATGCTAAGAGACATGTCAAGACAATAAGTTAAAAACTTTCAAAAGCTTATGATATTTTGGTTTATATAAAAAATTAATTAATATTCTTTACTGATTCACCAATAAAAAATTCACTATCAATCTCAATAATACTTCTTTTTCCCATCAATTTTCTATTATTTATTAACTCTATTATTTTTTCAGAACAAGCTTTTCCAATTGTTTTATGGTTTTGAATAATACAAGTAATTGGAGATAAAAAAAGAGTTTTATATTCTTCTAATCCAAAACCTGTAATTGAAATACTTTTGGGTATTTCCATTCCTCTTTCATGAGCAGTCATAATAAAGTTTTTAATTTGTTTTCCATTTGTTGTAATAACCAACGATACTTCATCAATATGATTAAGAATATCATTGCTGACTTCTCTTATTTTGTCTTGTTGAGTTACATCGCTATAATAAAAGCGAGGACAATGCTCTATATTGTGCTCATCTAAAACTTTTAAAAACTCTTCAAATCTTTCATTTGATACATATTCTTCAGGACCTTTTATGTATGCAATTTTTCTATGACCTTGACTAATTGCATATTCAACAATTTTTCTCACACATTCTCTACCTTTCTCAAGGATATATGGCATGTTAGGCATATCAACAAGATAACGGTCAAATAGAACAACTGGAATACCTTGTCCTTCAATAGTTTTTATTTGCTCAGAATTATGCCCACATGATGCCAGCAAAATACCATCAACTCTTTGGCGTATCAAATTTTGAAGAAGTATTGATTCCTTTTTTGAATCAAAACCACTATTTGCCATAATCACACTATATCCATAATTATAAAGAACTCTTTCAATCTCGCGCATAATGTACGAGTAAACAACCATATCAGGGATAATAATGCCTATAACATTTGTTTTATTATGTTTTAAACTCCGTGCATTTTCATTTGGAACATAGTTCAAGGATTCTATAGCATTTTGTATAGATGAAGTAATATTTTCAGGAAATGTTCTACTATTATTTAAATACCTTGATACTGTTGCTGTTGATACCCCTGCTTTACTTGCAACATCTTTAATAGTCACACTATTTCCTTTCATAGTCCCCTGCTCCTGAATTTAATAATTTTAATATTAACTCTTCTTTTAGTTTTTCACAAATTTTTTGATTGACATGTGATTTATACATGTTATTCTATAGTATATGGAAAACGTTTTCCAGTAAAAAATTTTACCATCATAAAAAGGAGTGTAAAATGAAAAAAATCTTTACAGTAGCTGTTGTAATTCTTCTTGCAATCACAACAGTATTTGCAAACGGAGCAAAAGAAGAAACTTCTTCTCTTGATCTTATTCGTGTTAGCCATCACCCATATATTCATGGACTACCAACCACAGTAGCTATTGATAATGGTATTTATGAAGCAAACGGATTAAAGCCAGAAGTAACAATGTATGGAGGTGGTGCTGCTCAGAATGAAGCAATTGCTTCTGATGCATGGGATGTTGGAACAACAGGCCTTGCTGGTGCAGTAGTTGGCTGTATTGGATACGATATGAAAGTAATTGGTGCAACAGTATATGATGGTAAGACAATTGATATTTGGGTAAGACCAGATAGCGATCTTGCAAAAACAAAAGGCCAGATTAGTAACCATCCAGAAGTTTATGGAACTGCAGACACATGGAAAGGAAAGAAAATCATTTGCCAAGGTGTTTCAAACTGTTCATTGGTTCTTGCTAAAACTCTATCTCTTTTCGGACTCACAACAAAAGATGTTGAAGTTATTGATATGACAGTAGCACAAGCATATCCTGCATTCCGTGCTGGTGAAGCAGATGCTGTAGCCCTTTGGGCACCATTTGGTTATCTTGCAGCAGATCAAGGTTGGGTAAAGGTATCTTCAGCAGAAGCTGTTGGTGTCGATTTCTACAATTTAATTATTGCAACAGATAAGGCTGTAAAAGAAAAACCAGAATTAGTAAAGAGATGGTTAAAGACTTATACAGAAGGTGTTGAAGTTATTAGAGCAAATCAAGATAAAGCACCAGAGTGGTTATATGAATTCTCAATGGATGAAGGTATTACAACAAATGTAAATGACTGTAAAAAAGAAATTGCTCTCAGACCATTCCCAACCGTTGAGCAACAGAAAGATTTAATGAATAATGGTGGCCTTCTTAACATGTTCCTCAACTTTGCACAATACATGCTTGAACAGGGTAATATTACCCAAGAAAGCTATGATAAGCTTGCAACAGGATCTTTCCTTGACCCACAGTTTATCAACGCACTTTAATAATCTTTAGTATTTAATGAAATTTTAGGGCTGCGGGGGTATAACCTTGCAGCCCAAACTATAGGAGTTATTTCAAGTGGCTGAAGAAGTAAAAAAACTTTCCTCCATTGAAGTGGAAAATAGAAATAAGAAGAAAGAATTTAGAAATCTTTTCTTTATTGCATTGGCAGGTTTAGTTTGTTTTTTTGGAATTTGGGAGTTGATTGTTCGATTAGGACTTATAGAGTTGAGGTATCTTAATCCACCATCAATGGTAGTAAGTACATTTTTCAGAAAGCTAGTTGATCCTACGCCAGAAGGCTCAACAATACCACAACACTTTTGGGCAAGTTTCCGCCTTGCGCTATGCGGATTTATTATCGCTGTAATTATTGGCATTCCACTCGGATGGATAATGGGTTATTATAAAACAGCTAATAGATTGATTAGACCATTATTTGAGATAATGAGACCTATCCCACCTATTGCGTGGATTCCAATATCAATTCTCTGGCTCGGAATAGGATATAAAGCAAAAGCATTTATAATTTTTGTTTCAGCTTTTGTTCCATGCGTTATAAATGCATACACAGGTGTAACAATGACAAGCCAAACACTAATTGATGTTTCAAAAACTTGTGGTGCATCAAAATGGCAAGTTTTTAAAACAGTATGTATTCCTTCCTCTCTACCTATGGTATTTACAAGCTTAAAAATTTCACTTGGAAATGCATGGTCAGCACTTGTTGCAGCTGAAATGCTTGCTGCCACAAGAGGTTTAGGGTACATGATTCAACAAGGAAGAAACTTTGTTCGCTCAGATATTATTATCTGTGGAATGTTAGTAATAGGAATATCAGGGGCTCTTATGTCAGCAGGATTATCTTTCATTGAGAAAAAAGCAACACCTTGGAGGACACAGAAATGAAGCAAAAACAAAAAGAAATGTTAGTTACTGTAGCCTTTACGTTACTGTCACTTAGCCTATTTTTATTGCTATGGTCAATATTATCCATTAATAATCCAGATTTCTTACCATCCCCCCTTACCTGTATTAAGAAATTTCAAGCAATGTTAGGCCGTCCTATAAGCAAGGTTTCTCTAGGAGGACATATTCTTGCTTCTCTAAAAAGAGTATTACTAGCTGTGCTATGTGCAACTATTATTGGTATTCCCCTTGGACTCGCCATGGGATGGAGCAAAAAAATTAATGCTTTTGTTTCTCCAATTTTCGAATTTCTACGCCCTATTCCACCAATTGCTTGGATACCTTTAGTAATACTCTGGTTTGGGGTTGGCGAGTTTTCCAAGGTATTTCTTGTAACACTAGGTGCTTATGTACCAATATTAATGAACACAATTACAGGTGTAAAAATGGTACCACCAGTATTACTTAATGTAGGAAAGATATACAAAGCTTCAAGTGTACAAATTCTGAAAGAAATTGTACTGCCTGCAGCTCTTCCGGCAATCTTTGCAGGCTTAAAAACTGCTGTTAGCTGTGGTTGGATGGTTGTATTAGCAGCTGAAATGATGGCTAGTAAATCTGGTGTCGGTTTTTTAATCACAAGAGGTATGGAAGCTTATGACGTTGCAATGATAATTGTAGGAATGTGTATCATTGGTGTTGTCGGTTATTTAATTTCAATCTGTTTATCATTCCTTGAAAGGAGACTATGCCCATGGAAGACAAATCTAGAGTAAAAATGTCATTAAGAAACATTTCTAAATCATATTACTCACGAAAAGAGACCCAAGAAGCAGTAAGAGATGTTTCTTTTGATGTTATGGAAAATGAATTCCTTGTCCTTCTTGGACCAGGTCAATGTGGAAAAACTGTATTATTAAACATCATTGCAGGATTAGAAGAGCCAACAACAGGAAAAATGCTCTATGAAGGCAAAGAGTTTACAGGAGTAAATGATGGTTTCGGACTAGTCTTTCAAAAGACAGCTTTAATGGACTGGAAAACTGTAATAGAAAATGTAGAGTTTGGTCTAAAGATTAAACACACTGACAAGCAAAAAAGAAGAGAAATTGCAGAAAAGTACATCGATTTAGTTGGGTTAAAAGGCTTTGAAAATAGTTATCCAAGACAACTTTCTGGTGGCATGAAGCAAAGAACAGGTATTGCAAGAGCATATTCTACAAATCCTGGAGTTCTCTTAATGGATGAACCATTTGGTGCACTTGATGCTCAGACAAGATACATGATGGAAAATGAAATTCTTCGTATTTGGAACGAAGACAAAAGAACGATTGTTTTTGTAACAAATAACATTGAAGAGGCTGTCACTTTAGGTGATAGAATTATTTTATTATCATCCTGTCCTGCAGAAGTAAAACAAATCTATGTCCCAAACCTGCCTAGACCTAGAGATAATATGAGTCCGGAGTTCTTAGCATTTAGAGAAATGATTGAAAAAAATACAGATATGGCACTTTGAGAAAAAGGAGAAAATTATGGAAAATAATAAAGTTGAAGTAAAAGGACTGTGCAAGTCTTTCGATACACTTGAAGTTCTCAAAGATGTAAATTTTAATATTAAAAAAGGAGAATTTGTATGCTTAGTAGGCCCTACAGGATGTGGTAAAACTACTTTCTTGAGACTATTAACAAAGTTAATTGAACCTACCCAAGGACAAATTCTAATTGATGGAGAACCTGCAAATCCAGAAAAGCACAATTTAGCATTTGTATTCCAAGAACCATCGACTTTCCCTTGGTTAACAGTTGAAAAAAATCTTCGATATGGTCTTGAAATAAAAAAGAAAGATAAATCATTTATTGACGAGCAAGTTGCAAAAGTTTCAAAGATACTTGGGCTAGAGAAATATATGAAAGCATATCCTCATGAGCTTTCTGTTTCTATGGAACAAAGAGTAGTAATAGGAAGATCTTTTGCTATGAATCCAGACTTACTCCTCATGGATGAGCCTTATGGACAAATGGATATTAAGATGCGATATTATCTTGAAGATCAAGTAATTAAACTGTGGCAGGAAACAGGAAGCACAGTATTGTTCATTACACATAACTTAGAAGAAGCCGTATATCTTGCTCAAAAAATACTAATTATGTCTAATAAACCTACTACTGTTAAAAAGATTTTAAATGTAGATCTTCCTTATCCAAGAAATATTGCAGATGATAAATTTGTCGAAATAAGAAAAGAAGTAACAGACCTTATTAAATGGTGGTAATAATGGATAATAGTTTTCTAAAAGATAAAGCTCTTGCTATCAGGGAAAGTACAATTAGAACCATAGGTAACTTTGGATCAGGACACATTGGTGGAGCAATGAGCATAATTGAAATGCTCACATTTCTTTACTATGAAGAAATGAATTTATCCAAGAAAGATGATCGAGATAGATTTATTTGTTCAAAAGGTCACGCTGGACCAGCTGTATATGCAGTTCTTGCAGATAAAGGATATTTTCCCAAAGAATGGTTATCTACACTAAATCAAGGAGGCACTAATTTACCTTCTCACTGTGATATGAGAAAAACTCCTGGCATTGACTTTACTGCAGGTTCTCTCGGACAAGGATTATCTGCTGCCGTAGGAATTGCCTTAGGGCAAAGATTAAAAAATTATACGAACTCATATACGTATGCTGTTATTGGAGATGGAGAAAGTCAAGAAGGAGAAATATGGGAGGCTGCAGAAAGTGCTTCATCTTGGAAGTTAAATAATCTTATTGTTTTCACTGATCGCAATGGGCAACAACTTGATGGATACACTAAAGAAATAATAAATATGGATGGCCTAGAAAAAAGGTGGGAAGGTTTTAATTGGTTTGTTCAAACAATAAATGGACACAACTTTGATGAACTAAGAAATGCAATAAAAAAAGCTAAAAATCAAAAAGAAAAGCCTTCTATGATAATAATGAACACAATCAAATCTAAAGGTTTTATTCCTGGAGAAAGAATTGTTGCTAATCATAGTATGACTTTTGATCTCAATGTTGCTGAAAAAGCTATAGAAGAGCTTGAAAGGAGAGAGAGGATATGACTGATACATCATCACTTACAAATATGAAAGATGCAGTAATGGCTGCTATTATTGATTTAGGCAAGGAACATGATGATGTAGTAATGCTAGATTCAGATTTAGCAAGTTGTCTTGGTTCAAATGCTTTTAAAGAAAAATTTCCAAATCGTTTTTTTAATTGCGGTATTGCAGAAGCGAACATGATTGGTGTTGGAGCAGGATTATCTTCAATGGGGTATACTCCTTTTGCTCATACATTTGGATGTTTCGCTTCAAGAAGAGATTATGATCAAATGTTTATTTCTATTGGTTATGCAGGTCAAACTCTTCATCTAATTGGAACAGATCCTGGTGTTACAGCTCAGTATAATGGTGGAACGCATATGCCTTTTGAAGATATTGCATTAATGAGACAAATTCCAGGTCTTACAATAGTGGAACCATCTGATGCAGAAAGTTGCTATGACTTAATTAAACAAATTTATGATACAAAAAGGCCTTCATATATTAGAGTCAATAGAAAAGGTATTGAGCACAGATACAAAAGAGGAGAAGCTGTTCTAGGTAAAGGAATTGTATTAAACGAAGGTAAAGATTTAACAATTGTTGCGACAGGTGCTCTTCTTGTTTCTAAAGCAGTAGAAGCAATACAAATTCTCAAATCGAAAGGAATTGATGCTACATTAATAGATCTTCATACGATTAGACCTCTAGATACAGGTTTAATTGAAAAATATGCTACTAAGACAAAAAAAGTATTAGTCCTAGAAAATGGAAGATATTGTGGGGGAATTGGTGAAATGATTGCAGGATATCTTACACAGAGAATTGATGTTAGAATGAGTTTTATCAATGTAGGCGAACAATTTGGAGAAGTAGGAAACATTGACTACTTATGTAATACCTTTGGATTTACAGTTGATAATATTGTTTCTAAAGCAATTGCTCTAATAAAGTAATCGATTAAGTTGGCCCCAGCAGGGGCTTTCTGCTCATACCAACATAGAGTTTTGTTATATGGTGGGCTAAAAGAAAAAACTCTAGCTGATTATTGCATGACATATCCAATAGGCTTCTTTCTTTCACCTACAAGTTAATACTCATCAGTAATATATCCTATAGAGAATTACCAGATACATTTACCCTATGATAAAAAATAATCATTACCTCTTAAAGTTTTTTTGGTTATGCTACCTGCAGGTAAAATAGCTATATTACGCTCTAGTTTTGATATCCTAGCAATTAATTCTTCATATTTCATTTTTCTCCTAAAGCTTATTATACCCACTATACCCTATATAACAGGGTATAATGAGTATAACATTTTTCACATAAAATAAATAACTTATAATTGCGACTAATATAAAATCTTAATTTAGATTAGTCGGAGGTTTTATTATGGCTTATATTCAAAGAGCTATTTCAGAAATATTAAAATCTAGAGTAAAAACTAGCAAATGTACTCTAGTAGTTGGATCAAGCAAGTTGGTAAATCAACTCTTATTAAGCATTAATTTTCTACATACAATAGAACAAACTTTAACGACAAACTGTTATGATGTGACCTCTTGTCAATAGAAGTTTTACATATTTTAAATGAGTGTTGGGAAGAACATAGGCTGTC
>NZ_JAXEGN010000043.1:0-14797 GCF_034103065.1 Bullifex sp.
CTATAGTTTGAAATGAATATATTTATCTGTTACCGTTTTAACGATTTAAAAAGGGATAAAATCAGCTTCGATCTTCTTAAAGTTTGCTTGTCCCAAATAGAGTTTGAAATCAACACCACTACAACCTATAGCATTCTGTTATTAGATAGTCTAGTTGACAGAATATCGATTATATCCAAAATATAATAGGTGAATTACCTAAAAATTAGACAAAATCTAGATATTCACCTTGCTAAATTAGAAATTTCTTCTATTTTTCCTGTTTGAAGATTATACATTTGTTAATAACGTCCATTTAATTTTAGTAATTCTTCATGAGTTCCTTGTTCTAATATTTTTCCATTATCTAACAATACAATTAAATCAGAATCTTTTATTTTAGATAATCTGTGTGCAATGAATATTGATGTATGCCCATTTGTAATTAAATTATTATTTTCAAGATTAATTACGATTTCAGAAAGTGATGCAGATTTCATATTAGTTTTTTCTAATAGTTCTCTCTATGACGAATTTGTTTTTTTCTTCTTTTCTAATTAAATTTAATATTCTTCTCTGGCCCTGAAATGGGGTTGCCTTTGTCGAGATCAAATTTCCTAACCTTCTGAAGGTTTTCATTAATTGTATGTTTAGTGATAATTCTTCCATATTAGCAAGGTACCTTGCTAATATTAAATAATAAGTTTTAACCTTTAGCAAATTAAATAAAGTAATTAATAGATTATATTAGTATTTAATAAAAATAATATAATTAATTAACAAAATTATAATTATAACAATACAATTATTAATTATTTTTTATTTCAATATTAGCTATGTTTTTTAAATCAGTCCAATAATCATTTGAAAAGTCTGATGCTAATGATTTAGTTACATTTACTGCAGCAAAGATATGAATTACATATTCATCTTTATCGTCATTATCTTTTCTGTAATCGGGATTTGAATCTGGATTTTCTCTGAATGTCAAATTATTTTTATATCGATAGAAATAACGACTATTATCTTCGTTATCATTTATTGTCATTTTAACTAAAAATTCATTTTTATCTTCAAGTGGACTTAAAGAAAATGCAAACTTAGTTGGGGTTGTTGAGAATGTATAATCAACATGGTTTTCAATTGTATATCTAGGATGTGTAATATATTGAATATTTTCTTCTTTTAATGGATATAAAAATAACTTTTCATTATTCTTTGTTATTTCTACAATACCTGAGTCATCTCTGATAGTAATTGGAATACCATTTACACCATTAGAGCCTCTATAATCAGATTTAAATTGTGAAATAAAGCTATTTGAATAATAATCAGTACTTTGGTTAGTAATAGTATATAGTAATAATACAGCAGGCGATGAATTATTTATTTGTCCATTAGTAAAATAGTTAGCGTTTGTAGCACCAGAATTTAAACTTAATGTAAAGTAAGAATAGTTATATTGATTATTAAATGAAATTGCAGAAGAGAAATCTCTAATAGATGGAATTCCGCAAGAAATAAAAAATAGGAGGATAATTGATAAAGCTATAAACTTTTTCAATATATTCCTCCTTATATTAGAATAATCTTTCTATATAATTATAGAACAACAATTCTTGAAGCTGCAAGCTTTGCATATTCACCAGTAGTACCAAATTCGTCTACTAACTGCTGATATGTTGCTTTTGCAAGTTCGCTATCACCCTTCTCTTCATAGATTCTAGCTACGTTGAAAAGAGCCTTCTGGCTTACTGCTTCGTTCTTACCATAGCTATCCCAAACTTTGTTATAAAGCTCAAGAGCTTTAGCCTGGTTTCCAGCGTTTTCATATGATGCAGCAGCATTAATTAAAGCAAGTGAACCAAGATAAGAGTTATTAGCAGAATTACTTACTTCTTCAAAGATTGAAGCGGCAGCTGAGTAATCTTTGTTATCAAAGCTATATAAACCTTTAAGATATTTAGCCTTTAATCCTGGATAATCCTTACTTGATGCAATTAAAGCGTCTGCATCAGAAAGGAATGTTGATACAGCATTTTTATATTCATCTGTTGTATCATCCATATTAATGAGAGCTGAATACTGGCTATCAAGCTTAGCAATTGCAGTAAACTGCTTTTCGCTATTTTTTCCATTAATAGTTACTACAATACCAATTACAATTACTAGAACTACGACAACTGCAGCAATAATAGCAATTAATTTAGCATTCTTGCTGAAGAATTTCTCTACAGATCCAGCAACCTTCTCGGTTGTTGTAAGTTCAGGTGTATTATCTTTAGCTTTCATCATTACCTCATTTAAATAGTTAGGCGGGGAATTCCCGCCTATACTTGAATTTTATCGAAAGAAATTAGTTATCTTTCTTTGCATTGAGCATATCAGCTAAGGAGAATGTGTCTGAATCATCATGAGTTGAAGACATGTACTTAGCCATCTCTGACTCCTGATTCTTCTTAATCATTTCCTTGACTGAGAGTGAGAGCTTCTGAGTCTGAGGATTAATTTCTACAACCATAGCTGTGATTTGATCACCAACTTTGTAGTTCTCAAGTACTTTCTCATCAAATTCCTGATCAGGACCAACAAGATTGAACTTGCTGATGAGACCTTCGATTCCACCATCAACCTTTACAAATACACCAAAATCTGTGATGTTAGAAATTTCACCTGTGATAATAGAGTACTTTGGATGGTTTTTTCTGAGAGCCTGCCATGGGTTACCTTCAAGGTTCTTAACTGAGAGGCGGATTCTTCTGTTAGCTGGTTCAACTCTTGAAACTGCTACATCGATTTCATCACCTTCATTGCAGAACTGGCTCATGTTCTTAAGCTTCTTAACCCAAGATACATCATCAATGTGTAAGAAACCGTCGATACCTTCTTCGAGGTTAACAAAAGCACCACTGTTAGTAATCTTAACAACCTTACCCTTTAATACTTTACCTACTGGGTATCTTTCTTCGATTGTATCCCATGGGTTTTCAGCAAGCTGCTTAAGACCAAGTGATACTCTCTTCTTATCAAGGTCATAACCAAGAATCTTAGCTTCTACAACATCACCGATACTAAGAATATCTTTTGGATTAGTAATCTTCTTAGTCCAAGAGAGCTCAGAAATATGAGCAAGACCTTCGATACCTGGCTCGATTTCAATGAATACACCAAATGATGTAAGCTTTGTTACTGGAGCCTTTACAACATCACCAACATTGTATCTCTGCTCGAAGTTTGTCCATGGATCTTCCTGCATGTGCTTTAATGAAAGATTAATCTTCTGAGTTTCAGGATCTACATTGATAAGTCTGAGCTGGATAACCTGACCTTTCTTAACGAAATCTTTAGGTCTTGTTACATGACCCCATGACATATCATTGATGTGAAGAAGACCGTCAAAACCACCAAGGTCAATGAATGCACCAAATGATGTAAATGACTTAACTTCACCCTGAACAACATCACCAATTTGTACAGAACTAAAGAACTTCTCTTTGTTCTCTTTGATGATACCTTCAAGATACTCTCTTCTTGATACTACACTCTTAAGCTTTGTGCTTGAGTGGAACTTATCAATTACAAAGTAGTCTGTCTTACCAATTAAAGATTCTGGATCTTCAACTCTTGTAACATCTGCCTTTGATAATGGGCAGAAACCTCTATAATCTGCTCCAAGATCGACTTCGTAGCCGCCCTTGATTACTTTTAAGAACTTGCCGAGGATAGGTGTCTTGTTTTCTGCAGCTTCCTTAAGAGTTTCTGTTCTCTCTTTAGCGTCAGCTTTCTTCTTTGATACAATAACCTGACCACCCTTACCTTCCTTATTAACGATAGCAACATTTACCTTGTCACCAACTTTAGGTAATTCGATAAATTCGTCAACAGGAATCTTTCCTTCGCTCTTGTAGCCTACGTCTACAAATACATAGTCGTTATTTAACTGTACAACAGTTCCGGTTACGATCTGACCGTCTTCAATGCCAGCAAGTGACTTTAGATACTGCTCTTGCAGTAATGACTGCATGTCAGTCATCTGAGTTTCATCTTCCACTTCTTTTGCTCCTATAAAATTACATTAGTTATGTTAAGTTATTTATCCATAACAGAAACAACTTTCTCACAAACTTCCTCAATGGTCAAGTAAGATGTATCAATATAAATAGCATCTTTTGAAATTTTTAATGCTCCAACTTCCTTATTTCGATCATTTTCATCTCTTTGAATAATATCTCTAAGAACTTCTTCATATGTTTGACCTTCTGGATGTTGGTTAATTCTTCTTTTTGCTCTTATTTCTGGAGATGCGTCAAAGTAGAATTTGTACTCAGCATTTGGAAAAATTACAGTAGTTGTATCTCTTCCTTCTGTTACAATATTCATATTTGATGCAACACTTCTAACCAAAGAAGTAATAATCTCTCTTACTCTTGGATCGGAAGAAACATAAGAGGCATTGAGATCAACATCAGGACCATGCAAAAGATTCTCTACATTCTTTCCATCAATACAAATATCTCCATTTACAACAGTGATGTTTGTTTCTTTTGCAGTCTTTAATACACTTTCTTTATCCCTTGGATCTAAACCCTTTTGAATATGGTTATATGTTACAGCGCGATAAAAAGATCCAGTATTGAGAAAATAAAATCCTAGACGCTTTGCAATAAGCTTTGCAATTGTGCTTTTACCACATCCTGCAGGTCCATCAATTGCTATTACCATTTCTTTTCTCCCTTAACGCTTTCTTTTCAGCTTTTTCTCTTTTAAGTGCTGCACCAAACTTCTTTCTTTCAACTAAAGTTGTTTTACCTGCAAGAAGTCCATCAATTTCTTTTTTAGTTAAATTGCGATACTCACCAGGTTGCATGTTACCAAGCAAAATACAACCAATTCTAACTCGAGTTAAACCTTTTACCTCATAGCCCAAAAATGAGAAAATTTTTCTTATTTCTCTGTTTTTACCTTCAATTAAGGTTACCTTGATATAATCCTTTCTACGAGGAACAAATTCATATGATTTAATTCTATATGGCTTATCCATATCGATATAAAGCCCCTTTAAAGCTCTATTTAAATCATCAACGGTGCACATTCTATCTAAGTGAACTAAATACTCTTTTTCTATTTCCTGCGATGGATGCATAATTTTATTTGCAAAATCACCATCATTTGTAAAGAGAATAAGGCCATTGGAATCGCGGTCTAGACGTCCTACATTGAAAAGAAGATTTTGATCTCTAATACCAATTAACTCTCTTGCATACTTTGTTTCATTAGGATCGAAGTTCGTACATACATATCCCTTTGGTTTGTTAAGTGCAATATAATATGATTTATCGACTACCTCTACTGTTTCTGTATCAACTTGGACGATGTCATTTTCATTAACCTTTACACCCATTTCCCTAATTGTTTTATTATTTACCATGACACGACCATCAGCGATAAGCTGTTCACAGTATCTTCTGCTTCCGCAACCGCACTTTGCTAAATAAGCTTGTAGTCTAATAGGATATTCTATGATCATTTCTCTTCTCCTTCACCTTTATCAAATCGCATTTTATCAATATCTGAGAGCTTAGGCAAATCACTTATTGATTGTAAGCCAAATTCAAATAAGAATTTACGGCTAGTACCATATAAGCAAGGATGGCCCTGTACATCCTTTCTTCCAACTATTTTTATGTATTCTCTATCTCTTAAAAGCCTTACGATTGTATCAGAGGTAACACCTCTTATATTATCTATTTCTTTTCTAGTTATTGGCTGAGAATAAGCAACAATTGATAGAGTTTCGAGTGCTGCACGAGAGAGCCTTTTATCAACCTTTTTACCATAGGTTTGTCTTAAATCATCATAAAGCTCACTAAGAGGCGAAAAACAAAATGTTTCATCCTCATTTGTTTTTAGATAAATTCCATGGCCTTCTTTTTCATAAGCCTTCTTTAACTCATTTATTGCTTTCTCACATTCTTTTTCACTGATGTTGCTCATTGCAGCTAGTTTTTCGATAGTCAGTGCTTCATTTTCAATAAATAAAATAGTTTCAATTAACTTTGCATTATGAGATAGCACTCTAATCCTCCTCATCTAAGAGATTTTCTTCATCTCCGATGTACTCTAAATCCTCTTCCTCTTTATTAGTTTCATATTGAATTTCTTCAGCTTCAATGATTGCTTTTGCATCTTTTGTTATTACAGAGAAATCATCTGCATCAGCTAAATCATGTTCTACAATTTCATCATATGATCTATCAACATCATCTGCATCACGCTCATCAAAGTCTAATGGACGCTTAGTTATATATATTTCCCCAAATTCTTCATCTTGCCTTATTAATATCATTGAGAACTTACATGATTCTAGTATAGCCATAAAAGAACAAATGATGTGAAGAGGGTTTGTAAAATCCTTTATTAAATCAGAAAGTTTAATTTCATTACTTTTTTCTAGAAGCTCACCCATAAGAGCTATTTTTTCTTTTACAGTTACTTCTTCATAAACGTTAAATAACTTATTAGGTGCAATTTGCTTTACTAACTTTGAATAAGTTTCTAAAAGAGTCTGTAGAGTAACGTCCTTAAATAAATCTTTATCTTCAAAAGGAAGCGCAAATAAGTTTTCTCTTCGTGGAATGTAAAAACTATCACTAGTTGTTACACCCATAAGTAAATCTGTATATTTTTTGAACTTTTGGTAATCTAATAACCTATCAACAAGCTCCCTTCTTGGGTCCTCATATTCTTCATCAAATTCAACCTCTACAGGTAGGAGCATCCTTGATTTTATATAAAGTAAATCTGCAGCCATTTTATAAAAGTCTGCAAGATTACGAAGTGTCGTTTTATGAGTATTAATATACTCAATAAATTGCTCAGTTATTTCACAAATAGGAATGTTATATATGTTAATTTCGGCTTTCTGAATTTGGTATAAAAGTAAATCAAGCGGGCCTTCAAACTCTTCTGTTTTGAAGACCTGCTTTACCTCACCAAAATTCTCCTGGCTTTCAGTTATCATTACTCTTCTTTTGTCTCTGTAGCAGTTTCTTCTTCTTTACTAAACATAATCTTTCTTAGCTTAGCAACAAGTTCTTCTGTTATTTGAGGATTATTAGTAAAGTAATCAAGAGTTTTATCTCTACCTTGACCAATCTTTTCACCATTATAACTGAACCATGAACCAGACTTTTCAACTAACTCATACTTTAAAGCTGCATCAAGCATAGAACCTACATAAGAAATACCCTTACCAAATAAGATATCAATTTCACACTTCTTAAATGGTGGAGCAACCTTATTTTTAACAATCTTTACTCTAACTCTATTACCAACGATATCATCTTGGTTTTTACCAATTGACTCAATCTTTCTAACATCCATTCTAACAGATGCATAGAACTTTAGTGCATTACCACCTGTTGTAGTTTCAGGGTTTCCAAACATAACACCAATTTTCATTCTAAGCTGGTTGATGAAAATAATGGTTGCATTACTTTTTGCTAAAATACCAGTTAGTTTTCTGAGAGCTTGGCTCATCAAACGAGCTTGAACACCCATGTGTGAGTCTCCCATATCACCTTCAATTTCAGCCTGAGGAGTAAGCGCAGCTACAGAGTCAATAACAACGATATCAACAGCACCAGAACGCACAAGTGATTCTGCAATCTCAAGTGCTTGCTCACCGCTATCTGGTTGGCTTATCCATAAATCATCGATATTAACGCCTAAGTTCTTTGCGTAAGTTGGGTCTAACGCATGTTCTGCATCGATAAATGCTGCAGTTCCTCCACCCTTTTGGCATTCAGCAATTGCATGTAAAGCAAGTGTTGTTTTACCTGAACTTTCAGGTCCATAGATTTCAATAATTCTTCCCTTTGGGTATCCACCTACTCCTAATGCTTCATCAAGCAGGAGAGATCCAGAAGGAATAGCCTCGATATCAAGAGTATCCTTGGCATCACCAAGTCTCATAAGTGAGCCTTTGCCAAATTGTTTGTCAATTTGTGCTCTAGCTGCTTCGAGTGCTTCCGCCCTAGCCTTTTTTACACTGTCATTCTTTTCCATATATTTAGTCTCCTGCTAATAATAGTAAAAATTTTTATTTTTTTGTTATTTTATTTGAAAAGATCTCTACTTTCTAGCACAAATGTTTCAGGTCCATCATTTACGTAAGAAACCATCATGTGTGCCCCAAACTCACCAGTGCTAACCTTATAACCTTGAGATATAAGATAGTCTATGGCTTTTTCATAGAATATTTTCGCTTTACTTCCTGGAGCCGCACTATCAAGAGAAGGACGATTACCTGCATAAATATTTGTTTCAAGAGTGAATTGGCTGATAAGTAATATACTTCCACCATAGCTCTTTAAATTTAAGTTCATCCTATTGTTTTCATCTTTAAAGATTCTCATCTTTAAGATTTTTTCAAAAAAAGGAATTACATCCTTTTCATCATCATCCTTTGCAACTCCATAGTAGATAAGCATTCCATCATCAATTGAGCCAACGATATTATTATCTACACTTACTGTTGCATTGTGGACAGTTTGAATAACTGCTTTCACTTGCACTCCATAATTAATTTATTCATTTTTGAAACAAATTCTGCTTTATCATCACTTAAGAAGAATGCTGATCCAGTTACTGCTAAATCAGAACCAGCAGTAGCTACATCTTGAACTGTTGAAAGATTAACACCTCCATCAACACTAATTAGATAATTGAAATCTTCTTTTTCCTTGATATCTCTAAGTTCTACTACTTTATCAAGACATGATTGTATAAGCTTTTGTCCACCATATCCTGGATTAACTGTCATAACTAATACTAAATCAACCATATCAAGGATAGGTAGAATTTGGGAAACAGGAGTAGATGGAACAATTGATATTCCACATTTAATTCCTGCAGCTTTAATTCTTTGTAATACTCTATGAATGTGTACTGTACTTTCTTGATGTATTGTAATAATGTCGCTACCTGCTTCGATAAAGGAATCGATTTTATCTTCTGGGCGTTCAACCATTAAATGAACATCAAATATTAAATTACAATTTCTTCTGATATCTTTAACTAGTTTAGCACCAAAGGTTATTTCTGGTACAAATAAACCATCCATTACATCTAGATGGAGATATTCAAGTCCAAGTTCTTCAACTTGGCTAACTGCTTTTGCAACATTGGAAAAGTTGCATGATAGAATTGAGGGAGCTAATTTCATCATGAAATTAATTATATACAAATTCCTTTATAACATAAAGGGCTACACGAACGTGTAACCCTAATAGTGTTATTCAAATAATGCTGCTGTATCGTCTGTGATAATTTCATCCCCTCCAGTTTGTACGCTTTGAGTTTCAATGATAAACTCCTGCATCCATTCACTTTGGTCTAAACCTGCCATGAAGGCTGGAAGGTTAATTATTACATTTTTCATATTTAAAGGAAGCTTTAGTTTTATTTCTTTCTCTTCCCCATTAGCCTCTACCTTGAATTTGTGACTTTGATTAACAACAGTAAATACATCTCTATCACGTTTAGCAAGACCAAGAGGTTCCTGCTTATCAACAGATACTTCTACATAGCTAAAAGCCTTTAATGATCCATAATCCTTGTTATCAATGTAGATGTTATGTTGCTTACCTATTACATACATCAAAATAGCTACTAAAATTACTACAAGTATTGCAACTAAGCGAATATAAAAGGTTTTTGTTGGTTTTTTTACCTCAAATTTCATTATTTATTCTCCTCTTTAGTTGCAAGTTTTTTACCTGCTTCAAGCTTATCTCTCTTTTTCTTAAGTTCATACAGAACAAGAGAAAGAGTAATTACACCATAGGAAACGAATACTCTGAAGTATTCACCAAGTTGTGCTTCACCAATAAGGTTCTTTCCTGCATATGGTGATACATAGAACATTAAGTGGAATAGGATTACACCTAAGAATACGTTTCTAATGTTAGCCTTAGAAACAGATGCACCACCAACTAACAGAGCTGCTGCAGAGAACATACCAATTTGGTTGTGGCTATTGTAAGTATTTAATGTACCCATGTTTTGAAGGTAGATAATCATACCGTAGCCAGCTAAAACAGTTGAAATGATAATTGATAAGATTCTTGTCTGTTCAACTTTAATACCACTATCTCTAGCAACTTCCATATCCTGGCTTACAGCTCTCATGTCTTGACCAAGCTTTGTTTTTCTAAACCAAAGAATGAAAACACAAAGAAGTGCTATTACTAAGAATGTTGCTAAAGGAATACTTACTCCTGCTATTTTTAGAGGAATAAGGTTATCTAAACACTTACGTATACCAATAAGGTTTACTGTGTTTCTGATACCATAGCCTCTAGGTAGAAGGATATCTGATTTAATTGGAATAATTACACCCATTAAGAAAAGTACAACAAGTTGATATACACCATTAACGAAGAAGCCAATGATATAACTTGTTACCATTTCTCTACCTTTTGCCATGTTTAAAATCTTTCCACAAACATAACCAAGTAAAATAGAAAGAGGTGTTGAAATAATTGCAGCAAGTACCATTCCAGGAATTCCTACAACACCCCACTCTGTGATGAATATTAATCCAATTTGACCTGCCATTGCACCTAGAGTCATACCGAAGTTAAGACCCATACCTGCCATGATAGGAATAAGTAGTGAAATTACTAGAAAGCTATTTCTAGCTAATCTTGTCATCATTTCGTTAGCAATTGCAGTTGCTGAGAAACCAGAATAGATGATTCCAAAAATACCAATAACAATAAAGATAATTGGTACAAGGTTATCTAAGACAAAGGTCTTAATATTTGTCTTTTTCATTTAGTTGCCTCCGTCTTTCTTGTGAGTGCGTAAAGAATCATACCGTTAGATACGATAATTCTGATTACTTCACTCATATCTGTGTGTACTAGTGAGTTCATTACAGATGGAGTCATTGTTACAATTCCCTGATAAAGTAATGTACCAATAATTACATTTGAAATTGTTGCTTTATTTACTGAAGCTCCACCAATAAGAATTGCTGATACAGCAGGAAGTGCCATGTAGAATGGTCCCATGTATAGCTGTATAAATCCAAATGCCTGCTGGTATGCTAAAATACCAATTGCACCTAAAACAGTTGACATAATAACTGATAATGTTCTAGTTGCATCAACATTAATACCTGATGCTCTAGCAAATATTGGGTTAGAACCAACAGCTGTCATTGCTGTTCCTTTTTTAGTGTGTAAGAAAGCCCACATTAAAAATGCAAATAATGCAAAGAAAAGTAAGGAACCTGTTGGAATTACTAGATTACCAATTTTGATTTGTAAAAAGTCAGTTAAGATGTGTAAGTAGTAGCCCTCTGTAGAAATAGTTGTTCTTAATCCTGTTCCCTTATAACCCCATACCATTTGTGGGTTGTTATATGGAAGTAAGAGCCACATCATACACATAAATGATACAATTGCATAACCAACATAGGTTGCAATCATCATTTCACCACCCTTTACTTTGTTTAATAATACTCCGTATGCCCAACCAAAGATTATTCCAAAGAATGATGCAATAAGTACTGCCATTACAAATGATAATGGACCAGTAAAACCAAGCTGCATGGAAATAGTACCACCAAGAAGTCCTGCAATAATACCAACTGGTAGGCCGAAGTTAAGACCACAGCCAGAGTGAATCATTGGAACCATTGCAAGTACCATAATACTATTCATACCAAATCTCTGAAGTACATCAGAAATACTTTGTGTAATACTTACACCACCAAGAGGTGCAATTACAAAGAGCATTATTAAGAAAAGAGCAATAATTAATCTTGGCCATCCAAAGGAAGCGATGAAATTATTTACAATGCTCTTTACACTTTTTTCATTTGTTTCGCTCATCGCTCTTCTCCTTTCTCAACCATTTCGTGAGCTCCAACCATAAGATAGCCAAACTCTTCACTTGATGCAGAAGCTGGAAGAATACCCGCAACTTTACCATCTGTGATAATAGCAATTCTATCGCAAGTAGTTCTTAACTCTTCAAGTTCAGAAGATACCATAATAATTGTTGTACCTGCTTCTCTATTGTATTTTCTTAATGCCTCCAATACTAAGGCTTTAGCACCAACATCTATTCCTCTTGTTGGTTCGCTAACCATTAGTAGTTTTGGCTCAAGTGCAAATGCTTTAGCAAGACAAATCTTTTGCTGGTTACCACCACTTAAAGCCTTTGCCTTTTGTTTTGAGCTAGTACACTTAATTTTAAGTTCATCAATGTATTTTTGAGTAACTTCTTCAATTGCCTTTTGGTCTCTCCACTTTACAAGTCCACCAAGATATTTTTTTAAGTATTTATCTTGGGCTTGCATTGCAGTAAAAGAAACGTTCCATTCAAGTGATTCATCTAATAATAGACCAACACCTCTTCTATCCTCAGATACAAAGGCTAAACCTTTCTTTAAGCAATTAGCTGGATCGTTAAGATTGATTTCTTCATTATCGAAAACAACTTTACCACCAGCTTGATAAAGGCCCATGATACCATTTGGAATACCTAGTTTACCTTGTCCTGCTAAACCTCCAATACCGAGGATTTCCCCTTTCTTTACTGATAAATTAACATTATGAACAAATTCACCTGGCATATTAACCCATAATGATTGGATATTCATGATTTCAGGAGCATCAATTACTCTATCTGTCTTTTCACCACTAAGGCCTTTTACTTCACGACCAACCATTGCTTTTGTGATTTCTTTTACGTTGGTCTTATCTTTATCAAGCTCACTGATGATACAACCATCTCTCATGACAAGAATCTTGTCACAAACTTCCATTATTTCACCTAAACGGTGAGTAATGAAGATAATTGAAATACCTGACGCTGCAAGTTTTTTCATTGTAACAAGAAGAGTTTCTGCTTCTTTTTCAGTTAATACAGCAGTTGGTTCATCGAGTATTAAAAGCTTCATATTCTTTCTAGAAAGTTCACGAGAAATCTCAGTAAACTGCTTATGACCAACAGGCATCTCGCTGACAACCATCTCTGGAGATAATTCAACACCGAGTCTGTTAATTGCTTCTACAGCTGTTTTTCTCATGTCTTTTCTGTCTAAAGTATTCATTCTAGAACCAAAGACTTCTGTAAGGACATTGTATTTTTCACTTTCTCTATTTAAAACAATGTTTTCAGTTGCTGTGAAATCAGGTAGTAGAGAAAACTCTTGGTGAACCATACCAATACCTGCAGCAAGAGCATCAAAAGGAGATGAGAAATTTACTTTTTGTCCATCAAGCAAGATATCACCACTATAACCACCAGTTTCGCTGATATCTTTCATACCAAATAGAATCTTCATCAATGTACTTTTGCCAGCACCATTTTCACCAACAAGACCTAAGATTTGACCTTTTTCAAGTGTAAAATTGATATCTTTAAGAACTACATTGCCGAAGAAATCTTTTTTTATCCCTCGTGCTTCAAGGAGCATGGGAGTTTCTTTCATATTTTCTTCCTCTTTATATTTTGGTCTCATGTTCTTAGATAATTTTTATCCAAGAACATCAAACCGGAGAGACATGCTCTCCGGATAAATGATAAAGCTAATTTTACTACTTAATTGTGAAGTACTTTTCTGGAACTTCAACATCAGCGTTACCCATGTAGCCTTTACCACCCATGATATATGTATCCTGGTAGATAAGAACTGCATTCTTAGATCTAACGCCTGTTGTAGCATTTGTATAGAATGAACCATTCCACTTAGCACCTGGTGTAAACTTGTTGTAAGCTTTCCAAAGGTCGTTAAGGTTAGTTGGCTGGCTTTCACCCTTAATACAGTTAATAGCGTGCTGGCCAAGAGCAGCAGACTGTGTATAACCATATGAGTAAGCCCATGTACCAAATCTATTAGCACCACCCTTTTCTGTGATAGCTGCTTCAACCTTGTTAAGGATAGCTGTAAAGTTACCCTGCTCTGCTGTGAGGTCAAGACCAAGAGCACCAGGATAACCCATGAGAGGTGATGGAAGGTCAGCTTCGATGAAGTAACCACCATACTGTAAAAGCTGCTTGAGGAGAGGTTCTGTGTGTGCATCGTTTGTACAGAAGAATGCTGAATTCTTACCATACTGTTCAATCCAAGCTGGAACTTTCTCGAGAATGTACTGTTGTGCACCTGCAACACCTACATCTGATGTTGGGTCTGGAGCAGTTTCGAGAACGAACTTCATTCCAAATTCTTCACAAGCTGCTCTCATGATTGCAACACGGCGGCTCATTGTCTCGTAAGACATGTGTCTTGGGAATGAGATATGAACAAATGTATCACATCCAAGTTCATGTGCTGTTCTGATAATTAAGTAACCACGTGCTACGAAGTCGTTATTACAAACAAGGTCAGCTGTAGAACTAATTACTGGGATATCTTCATGTGATTCACCAGCGAAGCAAAGAATGTCAGGTCTCTTCTCTTTGATCTGGCGGAAAGCTTCAGTTGTACCTGGAACTGCCTGGTTTACGATAACAGCCTTCATTAATGGATCATCTGCAAGACCAACAATTACTGCGATTGTTGTTTCCTGCTCGTCCATGAAGTTGTCAGGGTATGTAACGTGCTGAATCATGCCACCATCTTTTACAGCGCCATATTCTGCAATAAGTGCTTCTGCACCTCTGAGGTCATCTTCACTCTGTGATACTGTACCTGTAACGATACCAACATGGAATGTATCTGAAGCTGGAGCAGCCTCTTCCTTTGCACCGTTAGCAAATACACAAGAAAGAGCGATAAGCATTACTAAAAGAGCAACAG
>NZ_JAXEGN010000044.1:0-3340 GCF_034103065.1 Bullifex sp.
ACTGAATCAGATAATGCCTTTTCTAAGTCCGTAACAGAACCTTGAGAATATCCTTCTACATATATTCCTTTTTGTTTACCAATTGTGGCATTAAATTCTTGAAGTAATTCATCAAAGGCTGCTTGCTGAGCACCATTGTAGTAGTGCCATATTGTTAATGATACTGGATTATTTGAATCAAGCTTTATTTCATTAGTGTTTTCTTTTTTATTTGAACATCCACTAAATAACACTAATACTGTTAATAAAGCAATTAACACCCTTTTAAAATTCATATTTTATCCTTTTAGCTTATAAAATTGTGGTATTATAACAATTCTTTTACAAAATATGAATATACATTACAAATATATTAATTTTTTGTTTCTTTGTACCAATAATATTCAAACAAATAAAAATCAGTCCAACCGGTATTTCCTGCATACCAATTCTTAACATCACACTTTCTAAAGCCAATTCCTTCATATAGCCTATGAGCAATTTTATTCGAGGAAAGTGCATCGAGTCTAATACCATTTTTTCCAATTGCTTTTGAGTATTCAATTAACTTTTTAATTATTTCTTTAGCAATTCCTTGGCCTTGATATTTTGGACTTACACACAAAATATGTACAACACTAACCTCATTAGGTTTTAAATTAATACTCCAATTAACACTATTGTATGAATCATCTTGGAAAGGAGTTAATGCAACAGCAGCGATTATCTCTCCATCTTTTTCGGTAAAAAACAAATATCCATTATCTATGTACTCTTTAATCATTTCATCATTAGGATGAAGCCCATATATCCAAGGGCAATACTCTTTCATTGAAGGATTATTATCAATCGAATATCTATAGAAGTCACAAACCCTTATAAAGTCATCTTCTTTACATTGCTTTAAAATCATTTATGGCCTCATTTTTTAATTTAATAATCATGAGGTAAATACTAAATCAATATAAATAAATTAGATAGCTATTTTCTATGTAGTTTTATTGACTTTTACGAACGTTCGTTCGTAAAGTGTATAGTATGAAAAAAGAAGAAATCTTAAAAAATGTTTTAACTCTTGCATCAGAAAAAGGTTTAAGAAGCCTTTCGATGGCTGACATTGCAACAGCATCAGGACTCAAGAAATCATCACTATACTCACACTTTAATTCAAAACAAGATTTAATTAATGAGCTGTATCTTTATTTAAGAAAGAAATCATCTACTAAAACCTTTGTTGATTACTCCACATTTGTTAAAGGAAAAAGCTTAAGAGAAATCCTTCTTACAGCAACAATTTCCTATGATGAAATGAATAGGAAATCAGATATGATAACCTTTTATAAGGTTATTATCTCTGAAAAAGCTCTTTCAAAAGAAGCATCTAAAGTAATTATTAAAGAAACAGAAACAATGATTAATGCTTCAAAAGAACTATTTAAAGCAATTGAGGAAAATAAAGTTGCTCTCTTTGATAATTTAGAATCAGCAGCTATTACTTTTGCGCTTTTGATACACTCTGTTCTTGATCTTAGACTCGATGCCGAGATGGCTGAAAGTAATATTTCAGATGGAATTCTTGAAAAGGTAATTGATAGCTTTATAAAAGCATATGCAAAGGAGTTATAGAAATGGAAAAGACATTTAAATTATTAGGTCTTTCAGGAGCAATTGCATTACTTTCCTATAGTGCAATGGTATTTATATCACCTATTGCATACCCTGGTTATAATTGGATGACAATGGCAGTAAGTGAACTAAGTGCAGCTGGTTCACCATCCCAAACACTTGCAAACCAGCTTAACGCACTATTTGGTCCTTGTTCAGTGCTATCTATTACACTTGTTTTTATTGCCTCAAGAAAATCAAAAGTAAAATTATTTAGATTAGGAATAACACTATTTACATTAATGGAATGGATATGTGCAACTGGATACGAAATGTTTCCATGGGTAAGTGGTGTTGATAAATTAATCTTTCAAAACTTCATGCATCTAGCTGTTACTGTAGCTGTTGTTGTGCTGTCCCTTTCATCTTTAATTTTATTAGCTATATCATCAAAAAGAGTTGGTCTAAAGTCTTTAGGCCTTTGGGCTATAATTGCTCTGACAGCAATGTTAATAGGACCTATTGGAACAAGTTTTATGCCACCCTCTGTATTTGGGCTTTTTGAGAGATTTAGCACATTCTCTGCAGTAGTATTTAATGCAATACTCGGAGTATACCTATTTAAGGGGCGTTTTACTTCAATAATTTAAAAGTAAAACAACTCCTCAAACTTCTTATCTAAAGCAATACATAATACCAAAGCAAGCTTAGCAGTTGGGTTAAATTGTCCTGTTTCAATTGAACTAATTGTATTCCTTGATACCCCAACCATCTCAGCTAACTGAGACTGCGAAAGGCCTTGCTCCGAGCGAGCTTCTTTTAATCTATTTTTAAGTATTAATTCTTCGTTCATTTCCTATCTCAATAAATTAATAATAAACAAAACTGTGAAAAGGAGAAACAAGATAGAATAAATAGAGGCAACTAATAGCTCATGCTTTCTATGAAGCTTTATATATTTAACAATAAATGTTGCAGCTAGTATACTAAAGTAAATCATCCAACACTCAAAGCTAACATTGTGTGTTAATACAGCCTGTAGAACTGCTACAAAGCAACATACTAAAAGCCCGACCTTACTAGCTATCTTTCCTGCAGTAGATAAAACATATAGTTCCATTTCATCTACACCTTTATTATCTTTCTTACTTTTAGATAAAATTTCTTCTTTATTCATTTTTCACCTCTATTGACAAGTTTTATTGGCATTAATATAAATCTGCCAAGTTTACCTGTCAATAGTATTGCAAAGTTTTCTTTGCAAGAAAACAATAATGAAATTTTTCAAATCTTATTATTACTTTGCATTTTTGTATGAAATTACTATATGGCTAAAAGCAAATACTATAGAGAAGAAAATTAATGGTATTGACCTGCTCATAATTCCACTATAAAAGAACAAAGTAGCTGGAATAATCGATAATGATAATGCTCTGACTAAGTTATTTTTATTAAAAAGAATAATCCAAAGTACACAATATAAAACGGCTAAAATAGTATCTCCAATAAGATATAAAGCCAGTGCTTCATCTGACCACCAGCCGAACCAAGTACCAGGTATATTAATAGTCATGAAGGCTATACACCCAAATCGTCCAATTTGCTCAATTATCTCAAGGCGTTTATTACTCCATTTATTCTCAAAGCAGTCCTTAAATTTAAGGGCATAGATAATATTTGGAATCATAAGCACTATGGTAAAAATTAAGCCAAAGATATTTAAAAACTCCACAATTTACCTCAATTCTTTTGGTAT
>NZ_JAXEGN010000045.1:0-2093 GCF_034103065.1 Bullifex sp.
ACCAATAATAAACCCACAAATTGTTGATAACAAAGCAACAGAAAAAGAAATAAAAAATGAATTTCTAGCGCCATTAATACAACGTGAAAAAAGATCTCTTCCTAAAGAATCTGTTCCAAGTATATGCTCTAAAGAAGGAGAACTTAAGCTATTATTAATATCCATTAAATTAGGATTTGGTAAAAATATTGGAGTAATAATTAATAAAAAGAGGATCAAAGTTAGTGCTATTAAAACCTTATTCACATCGTTCTCCTTTTATTTATTTCATCAAGAATATCCTCAATAATACTAAAAAACGATGTAATTAATATAATTAGTATTAATACTCCTGCAATGGTTAAGCTATCACGTCTAGCAATTGCTTGAACTATTAAATTACCAATACCTGGTATAGAAAATATTATTTCCACAGCTGCAGAAGAGGCAATTAATGAAATAAAGCTTTGATCAACTAAAACAATTACGACATTTAATATATTTAGCAAAATATGATAAAAGAATACTTTTACGTTTCCTAAACCTTTAGAATATGCAAACGTTACGTATGGTTTTACTTTCTCTCTTATTATTAAATCTCTAATGTTTTTCATTAAAAAAGGGGCATGTACAAGCCCTAAGCAAAGAGAAGGTATAAGAAGTGAAAATATTTTATGTTCATCATCATATACTACAAAATAACTAAAGGCTTTTGATGAAATTAATAGAGCTATTAACGAAATTAAAAAAGAAGGAAAGGAATATGTTATTGATGAAAAAACTTCAAATAATAGCTTTTTCCCTTTAATTACATCTAAATATATAAAAAATAAAGAAATAGTAAGTGCAATTACTAAAGACATAATTGATAGTATTACCGTTGGTAACAGCCTCTCAAGAATTAAGTCTTTAACGCTTATAGATAAAAAGGCACTGGTTCCTAAGTTAAGAGTTAATGCTTTTTTAATAAAAGAAATAAGTGACTCTGTTTGCTTTTCAACATTAATTACACTCTCTCCACTCATATATGTAGTACTATCTCCTGGTAAGACAGAGAGAACTAAATATATAAACATTAGTGATAATATTAATGTGATAATTACACTTATTGTTCTTTTAAGCATTGGTAAGGAGTTTATCACTATTTTAATTATCTAGGTAGATTTTAAAAACATAAAAGTGATATCTTTCATAGGTATGAATAGCGTTATAGAGGTTAAAGATTTATCACTTGAAATTGGAAGTAAAAAAATATTATCAGATATTTCTTTTTCTCTTGAAAAAAGTTCATTTACTGCAATCTGTGGTAGAAATGGAGCAGGAAAAAGCCAACTATTAAGAATATTAAAAGGATTAAGAAAACCAACTAATGGAAATATTTATATTAAAGGTGAAGATGTAACTAAAAACAAAAATAAAAGACTATCCTCTGTTGGCCTTGTTTTCCAAGAATCTGATTTACAAATAGTTGGGGAAACTGTCGAAAAGGATTTAATGTTTGGACCTGAAAATCTCCTTTGGCCTAATGATAAAATTGAAGCAAAAGTAAATGAAATGCTAGAGCTATTTTCGCTTTCAAAGCTTAGAAATAGAAGGCCAGCTACACTCTCAGGGGGAGAAAAAAGAAGACTAGCCATTGCTAGTGTACTTGCGATGGAGCCAGATATCATCTTTTTAGATGAGCCATTTGCAGCCTTAGACTACCCTTCTGTCCTTTCTTTACTAGACACATTAATAATGCTCCATAATAAAGGCGTTACTCTTGCAATTGTAACTCATGAAGCAGAAAGATTTTTAGCCCATACTACACATACACTGCTATTAAAAGAAGGTTCTATTATCTTTGACGGTCCATCAAAGGATTCATTAAATGTGTTAAAGAAAGCTGATGTCTTTATTCCAAACCTTTCCTTTGAGGAACTATCATGGAAGATGTAATGATATTTACTGCGAGAATTAGAGACTCTCTTTTTACTCGCATTAATCCATTAACAAAATTACTCTTTTTGATATCACTATCAATATTAGTAAGTATAGCATCAGTTGATGGCGTATTTTTAATTACCATCTTTGTTGTTCTTATTTCTATTTTTGATCAACTACCAATAAAAAAA
>NZ_JAXEGN010000046.1:0-2672 GCF_034103065.1 Bullifex sp.
GAATCAGAAATAGACCTTGATAACGTTATGGGACAACGTTTTATCGCATGTGGGATGAAAGGTAAAAACTTTAATATCTATGGCGTTCCAGGAAATGCATTAGGTGCATATTTAGATGGTTCTAGCATTGAAGTATTTGAAAATGCCCAAGATGCAGTTGGTGATACAATGAACGAAGGTAGAATTGTCATCCATGGTTCAGTTGGTGATGCGTGTGGCTATGCAATGCGTGGTGGACGTATATATATTAGAGACTGTGCTGGGTATCGTGCAGGAATTCATATGAAGGCTTATAAAGATAAGCAACCATTAATAGTCATAGGAGATGCTGCAGGTTCATTCTTAGGTGAGTACCAAGCAGGAGGAACAATTATTGTTCTGGGATTAAAGCAAAACGGAAAACCTCCAGTTGGTTATTTCTGTGGAACAGGTATGCATGGAGGAAAAATTTATCTTCGCTCAGACTACCCTCCTTTTGATCTACCTCCTCAGGTAAGTTGCAGAGAAGCAAGAGAAGAGGATCTATATGATATTAGAACAAAAATCAATGAATTTTGTTCTATATTTAATATGGACAAAGAGGAAATAATGCGTAAACATTTCCTTGTGCTTGAACCTAATAGCGCAAATCCTTATAAGCAGTTATATACAAACATCTAAGGAGGAAGCATGTCTAATAGCTTTAATGCAGAAGAAATCATTAGTTATGCAAAGGAACAAGATGTTAGTTTCGTTCGTTTAGCTTTTTGTGACATTTTTGGGCAACTCAAAAATATCTCAGTCTCACTATCTACATTGGAAAGAGCTTTCAGTGACGGTATCAGATTTGATGCTTCCCAAATTAGAGGATTTTTAAATGTAGAGGACTCTGATCTACTATTATTTCCAGATCCAAACACAATGGCATTCCTTCCTTGGCGTCCAAGTCAAGGAAGAGTAATAAGATTCTACTGCGACATAAAGCACCCAGACGGAAGACCTTTTGTAGGTGACACTAGGTACATGCTAAAGCAAACCGAGAGAGAACTCTTTGAAAAGGACTATGAGGTTTATCTTGGATCAGAGCTAGAATTCTATCTATTTAAAACAGATGAAAATGGTGACCCAACATATAATCCGATGGATAGAGCCAGCTATTTCGATATAGCTCCACTCGATAAAGGTGAAAATATTAGAAGAGAAATTTGCTTAACCATGGAGGAGATGGGACTTAAGTTTGAATCTAGCCACCATGAAAAGGGTCCAGGTCAAAACGAAGTAGTTTTTAGGCACTCTCTCTTACTAGATGCAACAGATAACATTATCTCTTTTAAATCTATGGTTAAAGCTTTAGCAGCTCGAAATGGTCTTTATGCATCATTCTTACCAAAACCACTATTTGAAGAAAGTGGTTCAGGATTCCATATGAACATCAGTGTTTCAAAAGATGGAAGAGATATGTCTGTATATAGAGAAAATGTCATTGCAGGTATTTTAAAACACATAAGAGAAATGACCGTATTTCTGAACCCTATTGTCAACTCATATGAACGTTTAGGAGGCTACCAAGCCCCAGGTACTATTACTTATGGAACAGGAAATAGAAATCTACTTATTCGTGTTCCATTTGGTAAAGGAGCGGATGCAAATCGTATTGAATTACGTAGTCCTGACAATGCAGCAAACCCATATATTGCAGCTACTCTATTAACTAGAGCAGCAATGGAAGGTATTGAGAACGATTTAAAATATGATGATTCTCTTTCAGGTGATTCTCTACCTCAATCATTAATTGAAGCGGTAGAAGTTGCAACAGACTCTGAGTTTATTAACTCAGTATTACCACAACACTTAGTTAGCTGTTTCTTAAATGCAAAGAGACAGGATTGGGCTCTTACAGCATCAAGTTCAAACCCAAGACTTGTAGCAAGAGAGATGGAATTTAGTCTTACATAGGGAAAAAGGATGGATAAGATATTAATAGTATCTGGAAGCGAGAAGAGTGCTAAAAGCCTCGAAGCCCTTATTTCAAGGGTTGCTCCCCCATCCTCTTACACCATTCTGACCTCAGGCTCAAAAGCAAGACGCATACTTTTAGATGAATACTACGACTATTTAATAGTCAATTCCCCACTACTCGATGATAACGCTGTAGAGCTTTCTCGTATGATAGCTTCTACTTTAGATACAGGAGTACTTTTATTTGTAAAGGAAGAGTTTTTTGATCAAACTCTTTTAGATTGCAAAGATAGTGGAATTGCTGTTATTTCAAAGCCAATAATAATGCCGGTATTATCTCAGTGTTTCTCACTTCTTACTTCTGTTCGGGGTAAGATATCACAGTTAAAGAGAGAGAACTCTAAGCTTCAAACTAAGCTTGATGAAGTAAAGATAATTAGCCAAGCAAAATGTCTATTAATAGAGAAAAAAGGTTGTAGTGAGCAAGAAGCTCACCACTTAGTTGAGCGCCGTGCTATGAATGCAAGGATCTCAGCTAAAGAAGCAGCTGGTCAAATAATTAGAATCTATTCAGATTAAAGAGGATATATGTCAAAGCACATTTTTGTTACAGGAGGAGTTGTTTCAGGACTAGGAAAAGGAATTACAGCAGCTAGTCTTGGACGACTATTAAAATGTAGAGGCTATAAGGTTGCAGCACAAAAGCTTGATCCTTACATGAATGTAGATCCAGG
>NZ_JAXEGN010000047.1:0-21748 GCF_034103065.1 Bullifex sp.
CAAATAAATCTCCAGAACCAGGGTATGAAGCATTGATTTTTTCAAAGCTATTAATTTTTATACTTTTACGATCATATACAATATTTGCTAATTTACCACTCTCTAAACAAACAGATGTTAAAACGACTAGGCTACTAGTTAAATCACTTATTCTATCAATAATAACTTTAATATCTTCAATGGAAAAAATACCTTTAAAAGGATAATTTGTAATTAAACAAGATTCGGTCATATTAGGAGTAATAATATTTGCTTTTTTTATTAAATCCTTCATGTATAGAATATTACTTTCATCAAAACCTTGATAAAGCTTTCCATCATCTCCAAGTACTGGGTCAACAAGAATAGTACAATTGTAAGTTGAAAAAATTTGTTTAGCTAAATTATATTGTTCAAATGATGATAAGTACCCACTATAAATTGCATCAAAGGAAAAATTATTTTTTTTAAAGTTTTCAAATATTATTTCACATTCCTTTTGTAAGTCCTTAATAAAGAAATTATCAAAACCATCACTTTGAGTTGCAAGTAATGATAAAGGTAAGACAGCTGTATCAATATCTAAGGACTCTAATACAGGAAGTGAAATATTAATACTAGCCTTTGTATATGCTGTAAAATCTTGAAGAACTAAAGCTCTCTTTTTCATATTATGAATATTATTAGTTTTATTTTAGAACTTCAATCTGATATAATGAAACCATGTTACATAAATCAATTTCACAAATTAATACAAATTGCGATTTAGTCAAAGAGCGACTTAATCACTATATTTTATCGGCATCAGGCTTAAGAGCAGTTTTTGCCTCTAGTGGAAATGAAGAAGATCCAGTAAGGACAATCTGTGACGAAGATAAAGTAATAGTTGTTACTATTGCTAGAGCATTTGATGAATTTATTAAAGCAAAAGGTAAAAGTGTAATTGTAGGACAAGATGCTAGACCTACTGGTTATGCACTTTCACTTTTAACAATTAAAGCACTTATTTCACTTGGTCAGGATGTAAAATACCTTTATATTTCTGCCGCTCCTGAAATAATGGCACAATCACACAACTACGATTACTTTTATTACATTTCAGCATCACACAACCCTATTGGTCATAATGGTTTTAAGTTTGGCTATAAAGGTGGAGTTTTCTCAAAACCAGAGGCAGAAGAAATTATTTCAATTCTAAGAAGAATGATTTCATCTCCTGATGTTGTAGAGAAAGCAAAGGAATTAATAAGTAGCTGTCCACAAGAAAAACGTAATGAGTGTTTAGTAAATCTTGAAAAAGAGAAATATTCAGCTCTCGAGTTCTATCGCTCATTTGTATTAAAAACTGCAGATTTACCAAGTGATTTCAAAACTGATGTAGGCATTGTTGCAGACTTCAATGGTTCTGCAAGAGCTGCAAGTATTGATAGAACACTTTTTAAGGAAATGGGTATTAAATTTTCAGCTATTAATGATGTGGTTGGTGATGTTAAACATGCTATTGTTCCAGAGGGTGAAAACTTAATTCCTGTAATGCAATATCTAGAAAAAATGCATAGTGAAGACCCAAGTTATACTCTCGGATATACTCCTGATAACGACGGTGATAGAGGTAACTTTGTATATATTACAAGAGAAGGAAAAGGTAGAATCTTAGAGGCACAAGAAGTATTTGCACTGGTTGTTACAATTGAAGTTGCTTCTCTTGCTAAGAAGGGTATTACAAACATTGCTGTCGCTGTAAATGGTCCAACTAGTGAAAGAATTGATAAAATAGCTAGTACCTTTGGAGCTAAAGTTTTCAGAGCTGAAGTTGGGGAGGCAAATGTAGTAAACCTTGGACAAGAATTAGTTGACAAAGGTTATACTGTTAAAGTATTAGGTGAAGGTAGTAATGGTGGTAACATTACTAAGCCTGCAAGCGTTAGAGACCCTCTTAATACTGCATTTACCTTCTTAAAACTGCTATCTGATAAATCATTATTTGACTACATTCTTGAAAAGCTAGGTAAATCATCTGAGGAAATATCATTAGATGCTCTGCTCGATGCACTTCCTCAATATACTACAACAGGAGCATTCTCTACTCTTGCTAAAATGCAGGTTAAGAGTAAGGATTGGGCACAAATAAAACTCAATTATGAAAAACTCTTACAAGATACCTTTGATAAAGAAATGAAAGGTAAAATTCCAGCATGCTCATTTTATAGAGTACTTCAAACAGAAGGAACTGTAGAAAGAGAAGGAATTGGCCC
Organism: Bullifex sp.; assembly: GCF_034103065.1. NCBI lineage: Bacteria > Pseudomonadati > Spirochaetota > Spirochaetia > Spirochaetales > Spirochaetaceae > Bullifex > Bullifex sp. Next base: position 2,235 of record NZ_JAXEGN010000047.1, read on the forward strand.
AGACTATAGAAGTCCTCTTGCAAAAGGTGGTCTAAAGGTTCAGTTTGTTGATTTCAATGGACAATCAATTGGTTATATGTGGATGAGGCCTAGTGGTACAGAACCTGTTCTTCGTGTTTTAGTCGATATTAAAGGTAAAAATGAAGTTCTCCACGATGAAATTTTAAAGTATCAAAGATCTTTAATAGAAAGATGTTAAAAACAATAGCTCCTAGGAAAAAAATACCTAGGAGTTTTTCATTTAGTTACCATACAATAAATTATTAAAAATAATTCTTTATACTTTTTCTATCTCAATGTTATAATTTTGTTATCCCAAAAACAAAAGGAGAAAGTTATGAGGAAATCTTTAATTATTGTTGTTTCTATTTTATCACTATTCATCCTCTTTTCATGTAATAATGGAATACCAGAAGCACCAGCTACAAAAACTGAATTTAAGGGAAAAACTTTCACTATTGATCTTTCTCCAGAATCAAGGACAATCGGAGAAAAAGGTATTCTATCTTTAATTATCAGCGAAGACGAAAAATCATTAGAATGGGTATTATCCGAACCAAAAGCAGATTCAGGGTTTAATGTTTATTCAGGAACATTTGAAGACATCACAATAACAAAAGATGAAGAAAGCATAAAAATAACATCAAGTGATGAATTAAGTATTGAATTACAATTTTCTGAATCAGGATACTCTATTAAATCTGAAGGTAAATTAAATGAAATTGTAATTAATACAACAGCAAAAGTAACACTTTCAACAATTTCTGATACATCAAAAATTGATTCCTTTATAGGTCATCAATTTTGGTTTGCAAATCCATCAACTGCAGGTTTATTAGTAATTGAAAAAGATCAAATTTCTTATAAATATTATTCAAACTACCTAGAAACTGAGTATTCTTGGTCTGGTGATGAAAAAATAAAATGGGATTGTGAAAATTTTGAAATACAAGGAAACTACCTAATTTGTATTATTCCTGAAGAAAATCCATATTATGGAACATACAAATTCAAGATTTTAAACGCAAATCAATTATTATTAGAAGATACTGAAATCGACAATATAAAGAAATTTAATATTGTAAAATAACAAGTATTATTATAGTTAAAGGCTTGAGCATCAACTCAAGCCTTTATAATCATTATCAAACAGAAAGACCAGCAATAGAAGCACCAAGGACTGGGCTATCATCAATTCTAACCATCTTGATAAATCTACCATGCTTCTTCTCTAAGAACTCATGGAGATAGATTTCTGTATACTTCTTTAAGAACTCTGTCTTATAGAAGGTTGTTCCATCAGCATTGATAATAACAGGGTATCTAGGATTTTTACCTGCATCAGTTTTAATTACAGCAGAAGAAAGGTTAACAGCTGTAAGTTTAGCAGCTCTTTCAATAACTGCACGAATTACAAGCCAAAGATTTAATGCATCTTCTTCATTACCTTCAACACACTTAACAAGGTCATAATCCATGTTATGGCACTTTTCAAGGTAGAAAGACATAGTAGTTGTTGTAAGTCCACCTTCAATTGCATTAAAGCGCTCAGCAAACTGCTTTGAAAAAATACCTTCTTCAATTGCTTTCTTAATTACAAATGTTGCAAAGCCACCAAGGTATGCTCCACTAATCATTTTTTCAAAGTGATATGCATTAGCATTCTTTGTAGTAGCAAAGTATTCTTTATCAAAATCACCAAGAGCTAAATCATAGTTGCCAGACTCAACGTTGATAATCTGCTTACCATTTTTTAAATTACCAAGCTTTGTGATAAGAGCATTATTCTCTGTATATGCAGTATTAGTACCAGTACCAAGAATAAAACCTACATAACCTGAAGCTGGGTCAGAACAACCAGCTTTAGTTGCAAGCAATGTAGCTACAGTATCATTTACAACACTAAACTTCTTATTTGATACATCATAGCCTCTCTCTTTAAGCTCATTTAATAATGATTGAGCAACAGGCATACCAACAACTTCAGGAGCCTTAATCTCTTTTGAGAAAATAATAGGAACACCATCATGTTCTGGGGTGATATTAGCAGCATAGCTAAAACAGAATCCTATTCTGTCACTCTTATCAATAAGACGCTCAACGTTATCAGCTAAGATACCAAAGAACTCTTTTGCACTTACTTCCTGCTTAACACCAGGCATACCAACCTTTCTAAAGTCAGAGATAACTGGCTTAAGCTCTTCATCAAAGGTAACTAAGCAAGTTCTGAAGTTTGTACCACCAGCATCAAGAACAATTACACTTTGTCCTGGCTGGATATCACAATCCTCACTTACAAAGGTTGGAATCATTTCAAGGGAACCACCTTTACCATCCAACCCCATTTTCATTTCTGCTAAAAATCCCTCGGTGAGCTTATCCATATCAACGCACTCTGGTGCTAAATTATGGCGCATCAGGAAATCATTAACGACACTCATTTGTTTCTCCTTATTTTAAACCTAACTTAATTGGCTTCATAGTTATAGCAGTTTCATTACAAAGCATTTGCTTAACACTCAGCTCAACACTTCGTTCACCAGAAACTCCTTTTCCTTCTAATATACCCTCAAAAGCCAGTGCTTCATCCATAGCCTTTCCACTTACTACAATGGAAACCTCTAATGTAAAGCAAATTGATGACCAATCAGAGAGTACTAATAAATCAATCCAGCTAGAAAGAGCACTCTTAGATGGAAAGATTAGCTTCATAGTTCCATCTAATACAGCATCCCCTTCTCTATACTCAGCGCCTTCAATTTGCTGAGTTGCAACAACAAGAAGTGGTGAAAAAGTACTTCTTGCACTCTTTAGCAGTTTTGAGTACCAACTGTCTGCAGCTTCCCCCTTCAGAGCAGTGGTAAACTGTGCTAAATCAGATCGATTATATGAGAGCTTATACATGAGGTTATCACTACTTGTATCCTCAAGACTTACTCCTGGTAATTCAATACGTGGTACAGTTGAATTTGCAGCAACTGCACAAAATGTACCATTATAAAGTGCATTAAATGCATATGAAACGTCTTCAATCTCAATTGCACAAAGACTACATAGAGCAACAGTCATTATGGCAAAATAGCTGATAAGACGTTTACGCATTAGGCCCTCTCTAAACTTTCTTCAAACTTTCCAATTTCTTTTTCTGCTTTGCTTTCATCTACTTTATATAGTAAAACCCCACCTACAGCAAAGAGAAGAATAAGAGAAAGAATACCTATTCTATTTGATTTAGTAATCAAAGTAACAAAACCAACTAAAAATGGTCCAATAATAGCTGCAAACTTACCAAGCATATTAAAGAATCCAAAGAACTGCGCACTATTATCTTTTGGAATTAGTCTTGTGTAATATGATCTACTTAATGCTTGAATACCACCTTGGAATAAACCAATTAAGATAGCAAGTAAGTAGAAATGAATTTCTTTGGTCATAAATACGCCTAAAAGAGCAATGATACAATATGCAACTATTGCTACTAAAATTGCATTTTTAGTTCCAATCTTTTTACCAAAGGTATTGTATAGCAGTGCGGCTGGGAACGCTACAAATTGAGTAATAAGAAGTGCAACAATTAATGAAGATGATGAAAAACCTAAAGATGTTCCATAGTCTGTTGCCATTCTAATGATTGTATCAACCCCATCAATGTAACACCAATATGCTACTAAAAATAGTGTTGTAGTTTTTAAGAATTTTAAACTTTTTAATGTTGTTGCAATATTCTTTGCACCAGTTTTGCAACTTTCACTAATCTTTGTTTTCTTTCCATCATTATCCTCTTTGACAAACAATAATAGTGGAATTGAGAAAACTAACCACCAAATACCAACTGTTAAAAATGAAATTTTAACAGCTTCAACACTACTTGAAATACCAAACATATTTGGCATTAAGTACATTAAAACGTTGATTAAGAAGAGTAAACCACCACCAATGTAGCCTAAACTAAATCCTAATGCTGATACAAAATCTACTTTTTTATCAGAAGCTACACAAGGAAGTAGTGAATCATAGAAGGTATTACCACCTGAGAATCCAATACATGCAACTACATAAAATAGTATTGCAAGTCCCCACTGTCCTGATTTCAATAGCCACAAACAAGAAGTCATCAAAGCACCTAAGAATGCAAAGAATATTAAGAACTTCTTTCTATAACTTCCACTATCAGCAATAGCACCTAAAAATGGAGCCATAACTGCTACAACCAATGATGCAGTTGAGTTTGCAATTCCTAAAAAGAATGTTGAAACCGATGCATCTTGACCAAGTGACCAATATTCCGAAAAGAAAATAGGGAAAAAAGCAGCCATTACAGTTGTTGCAAAAGCACTATTTGCCCAGTCATACAAAGACCATGAGATAATTTCTTTCTTTGAGTCCTGCATAAACACCTCTAAATGTGTATTGTAACACAGCTATTGATAATTTTAAAAATATAAAACCGGTAAAATAGCCATTTTTTAGTAAAAAGTTATATAGTTTTTACTCAATTTCGTTCTTGTCTTTAAGTTAAACACTATCGTTGTTCTCAAGCCTCAATTCATCTGATAAAATAATAGCTATGAATAAACCTTCAATATATTGGTATGACTTAGAAACCTTTGGAACAAATCCTCAAGTTGATAGAATTGCTCAAATGGCAGGAATTAGAACTGACCTTGATTTAAATATCATCTCAGATGAGATGGTAATTTACCAACGTCCTACTCCTGATTACCTTCCATCTATTGATGCATGTTTGCTTACAGGAATAACTCCTCAAAAGGCTATGGAAAAAGGGTTAGATGAAGTTGAATTTTTAAATAAAATCTTAAAGGAATTTATGGTTCCTAATACTACCGTTACAGGATTTAATTCAATTAATTTTGATGATGAGTTTATTCGTAACGACCTATATAAAAATCTATTTGACCCATATAGGAGAGAATACACAAATGGCTGTTCTCGCTGGGATATAATTAACTTAGTAAGAGCTTGCCATGATTTAGCTCCTGAAGGCATAAACTTTAACCATTTAACTGAAAATGGTAATACTTCATATAAATTAGTCCATTTAACAGAGGATAATAATATCGAGCAAATTGGTGCTCATGATGCTATGGTAGACGTTTATGCCACAATAAATGTGGCAAAGTTAATAAAGCAAAAACAACCAGGCCTTTTTGATTTCTACTTCAAAAACCACTATAAAAGTGAAATTAGAAAGCTAATTGATATTATTGACCATACCCCTATTTTATTAACTACAGTGAATTTTTCATCTCCAAATGGGTGTACTCGTCCTGTTAGTCCACTATTTATCAAGGATAATACTGTTTATGCATTTGATTTAACAAAGGATGCATCGGTTTTGCAGGAAGCAGATGAAAATGAAATCTTTACCTGTGAAGGAATCGTATATTTTGCTTTAAATAAAGCTCCATTTATTGCGCCTCTAAATGTATTAAAAAAAGGAAACAGAGCTTCACGACTAGGTATTTCATTTGAAACAATAGAAAGAAATCTTGCAATAATTAGAAAAGATAATTCTATTTCTCGTAAATTTGCTTTGAATAATCAAGAGTACTCAAAAAAAGGTTTAGACCCTGATTTACTATTATACGATGAAACATTTACATCCAAACGTGATATTTTAAATCTCGCTATAATTCAAAATACCAAGCCTGCAGATAAACTATATAAGAATATTATCTTTGACCAACCTAAATATCATGAGCTACTTTTTAGACAAGTTGCTAGAAACTGGCCTCACTTTTTAACTGATGAGCAGAAAACACTATGGAAGAATTTTTGTTCATCACGTCTATTACAGCCTCTTTCAACAGGTATTGATTACTTTACATATATGAGAAATATCGATGAAAAGTTAAATAGCAAAGCTGTCAGTGGTAAGGATAAATTAATACTTCTAGCACTCAAAGAGTATGGAGAAGCTATATATAATTATGCATTTACATAAAATGCAACAAAATGTTATATTTCGACTTTAGGAGTAAAAATGCTTACAAAGCTTAAAGATTATGAAAAACAACTCTCTGAGATGGATAAGAAACTCTCAGATAGCGAGTTTATGAAGGATATGAAAGCCTATACTCAGCTTACAATGGAGCGTTCTCATTTAGCTCCAATAGTTGAGACTATGCATCGTTTAGTAAAGATTGATGAAGAAATAAATGATGCAAGAGAGATGCTTAAAGGCGAAACAGATTCTGAAATGATTGAAATGGCTAAGGCTGAAATTTCAGAGCTTGAGAAAGAAAAAGAAAGTACAGAGAAAGAGTGTAAAATGCTCCTTATTCCACCTGACCCACTCGATGGCAAGAATATCATCATGGAAATTAGAGCAGGAACAGGTGGAGAAGAGGCTGCACTATTTGCTGCAGATCTCTTTAGAATGTATACCCACTATGCAGAAACTAAGAGATGGAAGCTTGAAGTAATGAGCTCAAATGAAACTGGAATTGGAGGACTTAAGGAAATTGTTGTCTCTATTTCAGGAAAAGATGTATATGCTTCTCTTCGCTACGAAAGTGGTGTTCATAGAGTTCAAAGAGTTCCTGAAACAGAATCAGGTGGTAGAATTCATACTAGTGCTGTAACTGTTGCAGTTCTTCCTGAAGCAGAAGAAACAGATATCGAAATTAGACAGGAAGATTTAAAAATCGATGTAATGCGTGCAGGTGGTCCAGGTGGACAGTGTGTTAACACCACTGACTCAGCTGTAAGAATTACTCACCTTCCAACTGGTATTGTTGTTATTCAGCAAGATGAAAAGTCTCAAATAAAGAATAAAGCAAAAGCTCTTAGAGTACTTAGAGCTAGACTTTATGACATGGAAGAGGCTAAAAAGCAAAAGGAAAGAGCTGAAGCAAGAAAGAGCCAAGTTGGATCAGGTGATAGATCTGAAAGAATTAGAACATATAACTTCCCTCAAAATCGCTTAACCGACCATAGAATTAACTTAACTCTTTATAAATTAGAGCAAGTTATGAATGGGGATTTAGAGGAAGTAATTGAAGCTCTAAAGATTGCATCTGGTGAGCAAGCTTTAAAAGAAGCATGAGACTAAATGATGCAAAAAAAGAAATAATCGCTATTTTAAGTAACAATAGCGATGTTGAAAATGCTCCAAGAGAGTTTTCTATTATCGCAGAATTCTCTCTTGGAATATCTAAACTTGACCAAATTATTAAACCCGATATTGAAATATCTTCAAGTGATTACCAAAAATTACTCGAATGTGCAAATCAAAGATTAAACCATACTCCCCTATCATACATCACTCAAAAGCGTGAATTTTTCGGCCTTGATTTTTATGTCTCTGAAAATACATTAATTCCTCGTCCTGATACAGAAACACTTGTTGAAGAAGCACTTAATGAATTAAAGAATATTCCATGCCCTGATGTATTAGACCTATGTACAGGAACAGGAGCTATTGGAATTGCAATAAAAAGTAATATTTCTTGCACCTTAACACTGTCTGATATAAGTGAAGAGGCATTAAAAATTACTAAAAAAAATGCACACTCTCTAATCAATGATGATTGCACAATTATATGCTCTGATTTATTTGCCAAAATATCAAAGAAATTTGATATCATTGTCACTAACCCACCTTACCTAACTCAAGAATGGTATTCAATTGTTACTGATGAAGTAAAAAAAGAACCAAAGAGTGCATTAGTTAGTGATAATAATGATGGCTTAGATATAATAAGAAAAATTATCATTCAAAGCCCTAACTACCTTAAAAATGGTGGTTTTTTGATGATAGAATGTGACTATCGACAAACAGCACTTTGTGCTAAACTACTTAGCAAGGCTGGATTTAAAGAGATAAAAATCGTAAAAGATCTTGCAAACAAAGAGCGAGTTGTAAGGGGTACATATTATGCATGATGATCTGTTGAGAGTGTTCACCCAAAAGGCATATCAATATAGCACTGAGGACCAAAAGAAAATTTGTGCTGCAGCAATCTATGCTGATAGACTGCATGGAGACCAAAAAAGAAAAAGTGGAGAACCATATATCATCCACCCACTTGCGGTAGGCACTATATTAATTCAACTCGGAATGGATAGAGATACCATCTGTGCAGGACTTTTACACGATGTTGTTGAAGACACAGAATGTACACTTGAAGATTTAGAGAGAGACTTTGGAAAGGAAGTTGCCATCATGGTTGATGGAGTTACGAAAATTTCAAAGCTAAAAAGTGAATCAAAGAGTCTTCAAGAAGCTGAAACCATCAGAAAGATGTTCTTTGCAATGGGTAAAGATATGAGAGTTATTATCATCAAGCTCTCAGATAAGCTTCACAACATGAGAACTCTTGGAGCACTAGCACCTCAAAGGCAAAAGGAAATTGCCCAAGATTGTCTTGATATCTTTGCCCCACTTGCAGGTAACTTAGGTATTTCATGGTTAAAAACCGAACTTGAAGATTTATCTCTTAAAACACTAAAGCCAGATACATACCAATACATTAATGACTTTTTGCTTTCTAAAAAAAGTGAATATAATGCATATTTAAAAAAGGTTCAAAACGACCTATTAAAGGCTTGTGCTAAAGTTGGAATTACTAACGTTCAAATTAAAGGTCGTGTTAAGCACGTTTACTCTGTATATTTAAAAATTAAGAGAAGAAAAAAGGAAATTGATGAAATTTTTGATATCTTAGGTGTACGTGTAATTTGTCAAAGTGTTACAGAATGCTACACTATCTTAGGTATTATTCACCAAACCTGGCACCCAATTGAAGGTAGATTTAAAGACTACATTGCAATGCCAAAGACCAATAACTATCAGTCTTTACATACTACTGTTTTAGGTCCAGATGGAAAACATCTTGAAATTCAGATTAGAACCCAAGAAATGGACAAAACAGCTGAGGAAGGTGTTGCTGCACACTGGTCTTATAAAGCCTCTTCAGGCAGTGAAGCTGGTGCTTGGAAAAACTATGACCAAATTAACTACAATAAAATAATTACCAAAATTAAGAATTGGTCCAAGGAAATTGAGCAAAATGAAGATTACATGGATGAAATTAAGAATGAGCTCTTAAAGGATTCTATTGTTGTATTCACACCTCAAGGTAGAGTAATTGAACTACCTGTAGGAGCAACCGCCTTAGACTTTGCATATAAAATTCATACAGAGGTTGGTAACCATTGTACTGGTGCAAAAGCAGATAGCGCTATTATTCCACTTAATAAACCACTTGAAAATACTCAAGTAGTTGAAATTCTAACAAGCCCTGCTGCCCATCCTCACCACTCTTGGCTTGAATATGCAAAAACTCCTTCTGCAAAGAAGAAGATAATGGCATGGCTAAATAAAAATCTATCAGACAATGTTCCTCAAATAAGTGATAAAAAGAAAGATGATGATAAAAAACAAGAGGAAATCAAGCCATTAATTCCTATTATGCAGGGCATTAAGTTTGTTCCAACTGATAAAAATACATCATCTGTAATCATCAGCAATGAAAGTAACATTCTTTTTGATTTTGCAAAGTGCTGTAACCCAGTTCATGGAGATGAAATTGTAGCATACGTAACTCGTGGTAGAGGATATGTCATTCATAGAAAAGATTGTAAAAATCTTAAAAATATGAGTGAAGTTGAAAAACGTTTAGTACCTGTTGTTTGGGATTCAAATGAGCTTGTCAGACGCTTTAAAGTTACAGCTAAAATGAATGCAGAACTTTTTGGAGAAATTGATGGAGCCGTTAAAAAGCAAAATGGACGCTTAATATCTGGTTCTCTCGATGTAGCACCAGAAGGTTTAGTAGGAACCTTTACAATTAGTGCCTCAAGCGAAGTCGATTTAAGAAAGATGGTAACAGCCATTAGAGCGCTACCATCTATTATCCGAATTCAAGGCTTCTAAGATTCTATTACTCTTATTACTTCCGGTAGGAGTTGCTTCTTTCTTGAGAGCACTCCTGGAAGTGAGAAGATACACGGCATTAATTCTTCATATGCAAAACGATAATTAAGCTTATAATTAGTAGTCATTAACACACTTTCACTTGAAAGAACGTTAGTAACAAGTAACATTGCCCAATCAAGAGCATCATTTAATCTCTTCTTTTCAAGCTCAGCTAAATATGATTTGCTCATTTCATTTACATCTTGAAGAGTTGTAACCTCAATTTGCCCTATTCCAAACTTAATTCCATTTTCGCTATAAACCTTAAAATCTGAAGAAATAGCTACATCTGGCTTTTGAGAAGTAAGTGTAGAGCCTTTACTGAATAATTCTTTTCCAAACTCTTCAAAGTCTACCTTAGCAATGTCAGAAAGAATCTTAACAGCATAACGATCAAGACTTGTGGTAGTAGGACTTTTTAGCATAACGGTATCGGAAGCAATACCAGCAAGTAAGACCTTGGCAGTCAAGGCATCTATTTCTTGATTGTATCTACCAAACTGCTCAAAGACAATTGTACAAGTTGAACCAACGGGTAGTGCTGTTATTGCAATAGGGTTACGAGTCTTTGGGGCATCAAGTCTATGGTGGTCAATAATTTCTACAATTTCAGCATCTTCAATACCATTTACAGATTGAGATGCTTCATTGTGATCAACCAAGATAATTTTTGCTCTAGGACGCTCTAAGAAACATCTTCTAGTAATAAAACCAGTAAAGATACCATTTTCTCTATCAAATACAGGAAGGCCACGTTTATCACTATCCGCTAAAATACCTTTTGCAGTATCAAAAAGCATATCTTTTGTAATGATAGGTTCCTTTGAATCACGAAGTAGTGTATCAACTCTAACAGATAATCTTAAAAGTCTAATTGTCTCCGCAGTATCCTCATGAGATGCATAAACAAAACCTTTAAAAGATGAAAAATCAATATTCTCTAAACTATCCTCTTCAACACCAGTTAATATGATTCCAGGAATTTGTTCTTTAATTGCTTCACTAATGTGATCATTTCTACACCCTACCACTAGCAAAGGCTTTTCTTTACACTCCTTAAGCCTTTTCTTAAAGACGGAAAAACGCATAGCACCAACCATAATTGGAGCAACAAATTGATCTTTTTCACCTCTTTTAATTACAAAGCCCTTAACTACTCTTCTAATATTACTCATATCAAGGTTATATACAGGCCGAGAATCATAATTTTCTCTTAAAAAGTATTTATTTATATCATCAACAGATAATAGACCTCTGAACTCACCATCCTTCATAATAGGAACAACAGATGGATTTGTTTGGTTATACATATTTACTAGTTCATAAATAGGATCTTCTGGCTCTAGTATTAATGTTGGTCTCTTGGTAACATCTCTTACCTTAGAAAAGGTATCCTTTAAAATAGTAAGTGGTTTTAAGCCTAAACGTTCAAAGAGTCCCTTAGAAAGTCTATTCATAGCGCCTAGGGCACAAGGTATATATTCATTCTCTTTATCTATCTTGTTTTTTAATACAGCATATGAATAAGCTGCAGCAATTGAATCCATATCAGGATTCTTATGTCCTGTAATGTATATCTTTGACATCTTCACCTTCTTATTTGCTACATGATACAATGAAGCAAAATTATTAACAAGGAGATAAAAATAATGCCTAAAGTTGTAGTGGCTAATGATCATGGTGCAGTTGAATTAGCTCAAAGATTAATTGAACATTTAAAAGAAAGAGGCTATGAGGTTACATACTTAGGAATAGATAAAATCGAAAGTGTTGATTATCCAGATAAAGCTAAAGAAGCTTGCCAAGAATATCTAAAAGGAGGCTATGAATTTGGTATCGTGCTTTGTGGAACAGGTATTGGTATTTCCATTTCAGCAAACAAGATTAAAGGAATTAGATGCTCTCTTTTAACAGATTGTTACTCAGCAGAGATGACAAAAAGACATAACAATCCTAACTTTATTGCATTTGGGGGTCGTGTTGACTACAAAGATGATCCAGTAAAGATGCTCGATAGCTTTATTGATGCAAAGTTTGAAGGCGGTAGGCACCAAAAAAGAATCGATAAAATGATGGCATTGGAAGGTTAACAATTAGGGGCAATTGCTTGCCCCTATTATATTATTTCATGTAATCTCTCTGACTGCTCCCACGGGCAAGCTCGTGGGGTTCTGATTACCAAGTGTAGCTTGTAATCGTACATCATTTTCAGACTTTGGAGTTACAAGTGTAAGTCTATTTGAATCAGGACTTTCATTACCAAGCAGTCCTACGACCACATTAGCGGTAAATTTCTGCTTTTCAGCAAGGAAGTACAGTCAATCTCCCTGTTATCATTTTATACAAATATTATATATTTCATCTTCTTATATATAAAGTAAAAAGTGGTGGCTTTCATCCCACATTCAAGCGTGTGGGTTTTTCGCCACAAATTTATAACTTCCTCTAAGGTAGAAATCAAGCTTCAAGAAAGAGAATGTAATATTAAATTTATTAGTAAACCAATCATATTGGCATCCTATTTCAAAGGCTCTTTCTCTTCTTCCATGTATTGGAGTTCCAATAGTCACAGGAGTAATATTTAAATAAGCTCCACTTGGTAAAACTCTACCATCTACATCTGATACAATTAAGCCTGCACCAACAAGAGTATTAATACTACTTCCGGCGACTTTTGTTGCAGTAGAACGCTGTCCCATTATTGCAAATGCAAGGCCAAGCTGTAATTCATTATCAGAAAACACATTTGGAGTAACTTCACTAACACCACCCACAACTAGCTCTAAACGATCTGTTAAACCAATTGTAGAACCATAGTAAAGGCTCAAAGAATTAGCCTTCTTAAAGTTTGTGTAGTGACCAAAACCTAGAGAAATATCAAAGTGGTCGCCAGCAAAAAGAGGAAGCGAAAGGGTTATTAACAATAATACTACTAAAATTTTCTTTTTCATTATCTTCCTCCAAATAAGAATGTCATATTAAATAGTTCAATTCCCCACCCTGCATAGTTAAAATTTTTATCAAAATAAACCATAGGGGAGAAAAAATCATATACATATTGAGTATCATATAGGTGAACTAAATCAAAACTAATTGTCCAATAAGGTTCAAATGATCTATCCCAAAGTACTCCAGCACCTAGCCCTGGAGCATAGGCCATGTTATTGATAAACATGAACTCAAAGATATGATTTGAAAAAACTATAGGATATGCTGATAGCTTTAAATCAAGAGAATTTAAACCAATAGTCAAAGACTTATCATTTCCAAAGCCCGCATTTGCTGTAAGTAGTAGTTGCTTTGAAGTAGAAAGGTCAGCAACACCTTTGATATTTACACTTGCACTTTCAAGCTTTCCAGATAACCCAGAAGTACTTATTCCATATCCAAGTGAAAAAGCATGCAATGATGAAAGTGTTAATAAAACTAAAAGTAGTGATAATAATCTCTTTTTCACGATTAGCCTCCATAGTATGAGAAGAGATAATTAAATACATTACCCTTCTCCTTTTTTAGTTTAATTGCTTCATCAAGAGTTAATACCATCATGTCACGACTTATATCATTAACCTGCTCTAAGGATGATGAGGCAAATTCATTACTCTTAATTACTAAAGCAATTTCAAAGGATGACTTCATAGATCTATAGTTGAAGTTTGCAGATCCAATTACTGTATATAATCCATCAATTACTGCTAATTTTTGATGTAATAATGCATTATTATGTGCTCTTCCAGAGAATTCATAGTAAACCTCAAAGCCCGCTTCAACAAGGCGATAATAATCATAGTAGAGTGCCTTTTGAACATAATCACGGCTATCAATTGGAAGATACATCTTAACCTTTACACCACGAGCAACTGCCGCCTTCAAGCATTCAAACATATTATTATCAAGTAATGCCATATATGGGAGCATCACAATCTCTTTTTCAGCACCATTAATTAATGAAGAGAAGAGAGCAGACATTGAGGCATTAGTACCAGGACCTTGGTTAAATAAATATCCCTCTAAATTTAGCTTTTCACTTTCATCAACATAAGAGTCAAAGTCACTTCTATCCATCTTGTCTGTTGCAGATATTTGGTTCCAAATTGTTACAAACTCATCTGTTAAAGCCGATGCAAGATTAGATGAGTTAAAAACATACATACTATCTTTTTGTAAATCGATAACATCATCACTTCCAAGAGAGATATAATTCATATTCATGCCACCAAGTACAGCAGTCTTTCCATCTACTACAACAAGTTTTCTATGATCTCTAATAATCAAATTCTGAGGAGCAATTATTCTTAAAATGCTCATTGGAGCATATTCAATTAAATGAACTCCACTATCCTTCAGAAAATATAGAGGATACATGTACTTCTTACTCTCAGTCATATCAAGAGAGGAAACTGCATCAAGAATTACATAAACATCAACTCCACTTTCTGCTTTTTCAGCAAGAGCAGTATAAAAATCATCTAGCCCTTCACAGCCACTACCAAGGAAAGTTGAAATCAAAATATAGTCTTCAGCTTCTTTAATTAGCTCTGTGTACCTAGCTAAGAATTCTTTAGCTTCGAAATAGCACTCAGGGGTAGGAAGATCAATTTTAGTTGCACCACCATACATAAGCTTTCCTTCAATACTAATTGAAGGGTTTGTGTAAGGTTCACTAACAAAAGGCTTTGTACTACTTACACAGGAAGTAAGTAACAAAGGTAAAAGTAAAAATAAAATAAACTTTTTCATCACTTTCTCACACTAGGAAAAATAAAAGGATTTGGAAGGAGATCACTAAATAACATTTGTTTTCTCACTCCATTAACTGAAACAAGAATAATCTTTGTATCTTTTTTTGCAAACTCAGCTAATACCTGTAAGCAATTTGCACAAGGTGGAGCTGGAGGATCATCATCTGAATAAACTAAGAGAGTATCAATTCCAATTATTCCCTCTTCTGCAATTGCATGTAGTATTGCATTTCTCTCAGCACAAATTGTAGCACCATAGGAAGAGTTTTCAACATTGCATCCAGAATATATTCTACCAGTTGCAGCACTAAGAACAGCTGCACCAACTTTAAATTTGGAATAAGGGGCATAAGCATGGTCTCTAGCATATGAAGCAGCTTCTTCCATTTTCTTTTCAACAAAAGAATCACTCATTCGTCTTTTAAGAGGAACTATATAATTTGCACCATACAAAATTCCATCAGCATTTGAAGTACTATCTTGGCTTATAATTTTATCTAACTCTTCAGGACTATTAAAACTACCAACAGCTCCAAGATCAGAAACAATAACATCTGCACCTTGAGATGCAAGCTTATCAAAGCTTTCTGTACCAGTTACAGCTAATACCCTCATGTTAGCCTTCTTACCGGCTCTAACTCCAAATAAGCTATCTTCAACAACTAAACACTCACTTGGATCAATGCCTAGATTTATTGCTGCATTTAAGTAAATATCTGGTTCTGGTTTATTTCGCTTTACACTCTCACCGGAAAATACAGCATCAAAATCATCTTCACTTAACCCAATTGCTTTAATATTAACTAATACTTTCCATCTAGGAGCTGATGAGCAGAGTGCTGTTTTTACTCCAGCCTTTCTAGCTCTTTTAACAATATCTATACCAGGAAGAGCTGGTTTTGTTTTATTTAATAACTCTTCATAGTGATTTTTAAAATAGTTTGATGCATCATCATAGTCAAGGTGGTAACCTTTTGCTCTACTTGGACCTTCAAAGAACTTTCTTTCACCTCCACCTAAATGAGGTAAAAAATCATCGTGAGTAATATTTACATTCTTTGATTTAAAGTAATTAACTCCAACACTTATTGATACCTCTTCACTATCACAAAGCACTCCATCCATATCAAACAAAATAGCATTAATCATCTATCACACCTCTAAGTCAATAAAAGCTATGCATGTTGCATAGCTTTTGTATCATTTAACTTATTTCAAGTCAACGTATTGCTTTAACAAACCGTCCATCACCTTCTATACCAAGGTACATGTTATCACCCATGATAAGGCGACCCCTTAAATAAGTCATCATTACCTTACCTTGTACATTTATTCCATCGTATGGAGTATAGTCACTTGCAGAGTGTGTTGTTTCCCTTGAAAGAGTCCATAGATAGTCAGGATTAAAGATTACAATATCAGCATCACTACCTTCTCTTAGAACACCTTTTTGAGGATAAAGCCCAAAGTACTTTGCAGGACCTGTAGATAAAAGATTTACAAGCTCATTAACTGTAAGCTGCTCACCTTGAGCTACTAGAGAGTATACGAGAGTAAGTATTTCCTCAGTTCCAGGAATTCCAGGATAAATTGTTCTTGTATCGCTACTCTTTAGCTTCTGAGCATATGTAAATGCACAGTGGTCAGATGCTACAACTTGAATTTCTCCATTACAAAGTGCCTCTTGTAGAGCTAAGTTATCTTCCTTAGTTCTTAGAGGAGGTGTCATTACATAAAGTGGTCCCATTGGACCATCAAGCTTACTTCTATCTAAGAATAGATAGTGAGGTGTTGTTTCAACAATTACCTTTAATCCTCTATCACGAAGTGAACGTACTACATCTAAACCAGCTTTAGAAGATAAGTGAACAACATATAAATCAACACCAGCTTCAAGTGCGATAGAACCAACGTACTCTATTGCACGGGCTTCTGCAATTGAAGGACGAAGATCAGCATGGTCATGAGGAGTAAAGGTTCCCTTCCAATTATTAGAAATTTCTTCAATAGTTTTATCATCCTCACAGTGAACACTAATCATAAGACCAAGTTCACCACACATTTTAAAAATAGATTTTAGCTCATCTCTATTTTCAACTAAGTAACCAACATTTTTATATGTAGTAAAGAGCTTAATAGTACCAACTCCAAGTTCCTTTAACTGCTTAAGCTCTTCCTTTAAGCCTTCTCTATAGCCATATACACCCTGGTGTAAAGCAAAGTCTATGCTCATCTCTTTGCCCATGGCATTAATACGCTCCTTCGAGCATTTTGCAAGATTTACTTTATCATCATCGGCAAAGTCAACGACTGTTGTTACACCACCGAAGGCTGCCAACCTACTACCTTCTCTAAATGAGTCTGCTGTAACAGTTCCTCTTGAAATAAGGTGGTAGTGTGTATGTGCATCAATTAAACCTGGGAAAACTAGCATACCATCTGCATGGACGATATTAGCTTTCTCAGTAAGAGAATCCTCACTAATATGTGGTGCAATTTTAATAATCTTAGAGCCCTTAATAAGAATGTCGGCTCTTCTCTTCCACTCTGTATCTATCAAAAGACCATTTTGAATCAAAATATTACTCATACCTATATGATACTACAAAGATTTAGAGTCAACAAACTTTTTCTACTTATTCAAATATGCCAAAATACATATCAAGACACCTTTCTTTATTTAATGCTTTCCAAGTATTAGATAGTTTATAAATTGCATCATCCTTATTTTGAGGACTGTAATAAAGTGAGTAAAAGCCAGCAAATGAAATATCATCAAAAAGCTTCATTGCACACTCAGCACTCTCTTGATCTGAAATATAGTAGTACATTTGTCCTCTAGCCGATCTAAAACCACTTCCTTTTTCTTTATTAACTAAAACTATTACATCAACTTTTAATTTTTCAACCTTGTAACTACCAGCTGTAATTACTGATATAGGCTTCCAAGTTAATGAATATTTAATTAATTCTTTTGTAAGGATTAATGATTCATTCTTACGGGTAATCATTCCTGCATTAATGCCAGGTGAATCTAATATAAGATGTAGATAATCGATAAAAGGCATCATGCTAAAAGATGGACAATTGCTAAATATGTTATCATTTTCATCGAAGATACAAGGTAGAATGTGATTACTATTATCTTCAATTAGTAGGTATGAAGATGAATGATAATCACTCATATCTGAAGTATCAGTTGGAACAAAACAATTTTGTGCGCAATTAATTATTTTTGAAAGTGCATTAACTAAAATATATCCATTATTACTACATTCTTTATAGTTAACAAATGCTGCAAAAAAATTATCAAGAGCTTTATCTTTATCAAACTTTATAGGAAAGCAATAATCTCTATAGAATGTACTATCAATTGCTTCAAGATTGATAAATGGATATTTTGATTCACTAATTAATCCACTTTCCACTTCCTTTACATTCACATTTACTAATTCATTATTTTTTGAAATGTAGACATTTTCATCTTCTTTAATTAATAAGTCCTTAGAGACATAGCGATATTTCTTATCGCTATTTGGAAAGGTAACATCAAGATATACATAATGATTTTTATTAAAATATAAAGCTAAGGATGAAAAAATTATAAACCTATTTGTTTCCTTAGTTATTTCCTTTAACTTATATATAAAAGCATAGTATGGACCATAGAAACAAGAATAGCTATATGGTAACTTAACGTTAATATCACTATGCAAAAGAAATGAAAAAGAAAAGGAAATATCAAATAGCGCTTCTTCATTTGGTGGTACATAATCAAAAAACAATTCATCCCAAATACATGATCTTAATTTCTCTATCTCCCATAAATCTAATTTATATTCGATAAATACTTCCTTTTTGCCTTCTTTCTTATAAAGCTTTAGCTTTCGTTCACTTTCAATAAATATTACTTTCTCTATCTCTTCATCACCTTCAGTTAATGAAATTGTGAAAGTCTTAAACTTTTCTGTTCTGTTTTTATTATCAAAAGCAATTAAATAGGGCTTTTGTAATAACTTTCTTAGCGCATCAGATGCAACATTTAATTTTTGATTATCTTTAACCTCTCCTAATAATACTCTTTTACTTCCATCAGAAAAGGTAAGGCAAAGCATCCATATTCCATTTTTATAATCGGCATTTGAAAAAGCTTCGTATGAAAAAGAATTAAAATAGTTAAAAAGTTCAAAAACTATTGAGGGACGAATAAATAATTCTTCCTTTCTTGTCTCTTCAACTCTACTAGAAGTAGTTAAAATTTGTACAAAACCACTGCTATTAACTTTAATCTTTTCTGTAATCGTGTAGCCTTTTTCACCACCCTTATTTAAAGTGACGTCTGTTTCTAATGATATAATATTCATTTAATATTTAAATTTCTAATTAAGGCACCTGTACCATCACTCATTTCGGAAAAACCATTCTTTTGATAAAATGGTAAAACCTTTTTATCTTCTAGCATTACCTCGATATAGAGAAAGTCTTTATATTTTTCTTTAACGATATTTAACATTGTTGAAGCAATATTCATCTTTTGATGACTTGGTTTTACCAAAACATAGTTTATATATGCCATCATTGATGTATCATCTAGTACACGAATAAGGCCAACTAATTCATCCCCATCCCAAGCAGTAATTACGGTAGAGGAATTAAGAAGAGCTTTAAATAAGCGATCAGGGAAACGACCTGATAACCAATTTATTGATAAAAATAACTCTTCAACTTGCGTTTTAGTAAATATCTTTTCTTCAGTATATGTAATCATTTTTTCCTCTCAAAAAACAGTTCATTCTCTGTTGTTAAATCAGAACGGAAAGAAAAATTTA
>NZ_JAXEGN010000048.1:0-10750 GCF_034103065.1 Bullifex sp.
CTTTTAAGTATTTTACGATTGAAGTAATTGAAAGCTTTGGTGGAGCAGAAACAAAAGCATGTATATGATCTTTATCTCCTACTTCAAAGTGGTTTTATCGTAAATCCTTTCTCTTCAGCTATCATTCTGGCAAGATCATTCAGATATGATTCGATTTCTTGAGTCAAAACCTTTCTTCTATATTTGACTGACCATACTATATGATAGTTAATATTACATACGCAAGTTCTGTAATGTACAAGATTTGTCTTCATAATTTATGATATCACATGCATATATTTTAACAATTACTATTTTACGCTTTCATCTCGGTAATTGAATTACCGAGGATTCCCGCTTAATATCCTAAAGAATGCAGAAGAGTAGATAATAAGCATAAAGAATATTTGTGCAAGATTATCTTGAGTAAAGGTCGCCATGAATAATCCTTTGAGGATTAAGAGTGATAGAGTGAGTAAAAATCCGATTTTCATGATTGAGAGGCTAAGTTTAGCCTCTCTTTTTTCTCTAGAGAAAAGAGTTCTAATCGAAGAGAAAAATAGTAAAAATAGCATTGGATTTACAAAGATAATGTTTTCATTAAAGTATGTTACATCATGATTTGAAAAACACATCATGAAAATAAGTACACATGAAAGGATAGCTAAAAATAGAGATAAAATAGATGTAAAAAGAGCCCAGAGCCTTCGTTTTGAGTTATAGGACCAGACAAGGAGCACGAAAATAATAATTGCGATTGTAATTGATTCAAATAATAAACTCTTTTGAGAGTAATTAATTTTTCTTGCAGCTACAACGGTAACTGCTGTAACGTTTGAATACTCTTCTATCGCTTGATTTAGAATATCTGGCAAAAAACATGCTTCCCAAAGTGTTAGTTTTTTGTCAATTGAAGGGCCTTGTAGAAAATTTAAAGTCCAGTTTACAGGAAAAGATTTTCCCATTAAATCAGTTGTGTAATCACGATAACTCTTTCCTGTGTTTATACTAGTTGCCCATTTTTTAAATTCACCATGGGTAGATGCATTAAAAATATCTCTAATTCTTGTAGCACAGTTATCTTCATAGTGGTGATAAAGATATGTTGAGTTTTCATCTAATGCATTGTAGTTTAAAAAGTCAATAATACCTTTTTTTGCCTCTATTGGAATTACTAGCTCTGTTCTTGTAAGTGTTCTATTTTCATTTTCTGCTTGTTTTATTGTGTAAGAAGGGTAGCTAACCATTAAACTGTAATATAAGCGACCAAAAATAAAATCTATATAAAATGTTGGAGAGAATGCAAAAACACCCCAATCAAAACATCTTTCAAGCCCATACTTTTTATTTTCAACTACTAAACCTGAATGACCAAACCAAGTATATATTTCATCTCCTGGAGCCATAGTCTGTAAATAAAACTTAGTATTATCTAAAAAATCCTTTTCATCACTTTCATAATTGTTAAAGTTGAAGAGTGAAAGATTTTTTTCACTATCAAAGGTATCTTCAAGTTTTTCATCTTTTATTGAAGCTGCACTTAGAGTAAGCATAGCTAAAAGAAGAATTGCTGGTGTAAGTAGTTTTTTAAGCATAGAAATAATATAGCATACCAGATGAAGGTTGACACTACTCTAAATCGGTTTTATTTTTTCACTCGTGGATAGAAATGAAAAATTACTTTCCGTTGTAGTAAAAAGTACAAGAGTAAAAGAAAACGATAGGTTATTAACACTCTTGTCGCCAGAGCTTGGTGTATACAATATGACGGTGTATGGTGCTCAGAAATCAAAAAAGTGTGTGAAGGCATCCCTATATACGGAAGCTGTTTTCAGTGTTTACCACAATAAAGAAAAATCTATTCGATCATTGGTAGATTTAGATGTTATTTCAATTCATGAAGAAGCAACACATTCACTTGAGACTATTTTTGCATCCTCTCTAATGAGTGAGCTTGTAATTTTATATAAGGGTGAAACCTTTTTAGATTTATATGAAACTTTTACAACTCTATTAGATGCATTAAATGATGAAAACTATGTGATAGTTGCAACTCAATTTATGATAAAATATATGAAGATATCAGGACTTTTACCTGATTTTATTACATGCCCTGTATGTTCAAGAACTTACAATGATAGTGATATCCTAGGATATAATACTACTTTTTCTGTTCCATGCTGCAGTGAATGTGATAATATATCAAATGGACTAATACTACCTAGAAATGCAAGAGCATATATTAGAGATTCAGCTGCGTCTCCTCTTTCTAAATCTCTTGCATTTAATATAAGTCCACAGCAAGCCTCAAGAATTATGAGATACATGCTACGCTATATCACTTTGGCTTTAGGTGTAGAACTAAAGGTAATGAAAAGTGGCTTACTTGAGCTTGCACTATAGCTTTGGGAATTATTGATATGGAATATGAGCTTAAAAGAGTATCACCAGAGGTTCCTCGACGTCTGGTTGAGAAATACAAATGTGATTTACTCTCTGCAACAATACTTGCAAGGAGAGGAATAACAGATAGGAGGGATATAAAATACTACCTAGAAAGTAGTATTAACTATCTTCATTCTCCTTTTTTGTTCGAGGATATGGATAGTGCTGTAATCAGAATTAATGATGCTATTAAAGATCATGAGAGAATTTGTATCTTTGGTGATAGAGATGCAGATGGTATTACTGCAACTACAATAATGGTTCGGGAGCTAAAGAGATTGGGTGCTGATGTCTTTTACATGCTTCCTGAAGGAGATGATCCCTATGGTTTAACCGACGAAGCGGTTAAGAAAATATGTGATGAGAAGGCTTCTTTAGTAATTACTGTTGATTGTGGAATTTCTTGTATCAAAGAAATTGATAGCTTAAATAAACTTGGAATTGATACAATTGTAACTGACCACCATATTTCAGGCGATGATGTTCCTGATGCTGTTGCAGTAATAGATCCTAAAGTTCCATCCTCCGGTTATCCGTTTGAGCACCTGGCAGGATGTGGCGTTGCTGCAAAACTAATTTGGGCTTTACGATTTTCTCAAACAAAGTATTATTCATCATCTGTAATATTACTTCATGCACTACCTGGTCCAGGTGATAACACAACTACAGTTATTGAAGCCGTGCAACTTGATAACCTTGTTGAAAGAGGCAGAGTTATCGAAGAAGTTCCAAATGGTGTAATGGACTTAGAGCATAGCAGGGTAGTTTCCTTTTTAACCAGGCAACTTCCTATTTTAGTTTTAGATAAAGATATTGAGTTAAGAGCTTTACGCCAAGCCTTTGGAAATGGTGTTGATATCATGCTATATGATATTAGAGAGGAACTTGAAAAGGTTATTCCTGCAGTCAAAGGAAAGAGTCTTTTTGACCTTTCTAAGCAAAGTAGAGCGGTAATGTATAGTGATGGACATGAAGAGCTTGAAACTTTAATTAGTCTATTTCAAAGTTGTTGTAGCTTCCAAGAGCCTCTACTAAGTAGTGAATATGAGGGAATATTAGATATTGTAGCACTTGGAACAATTGCTGATTTAATGCCACTTAAAGATGAAAACAGGGTAATTGTAAAAGCTGGTTTAAAAAGGATTAATCAGCATCCAAGAGAAGCAATTGTACAACTATTATCTGCACAAAATCTTTTAGGAAGACCAATTACTACAACAGAAATTGGTTGGTACATTACTCCTGTTATCAACTCATCAGGCCGTTTAGGTTGCCCTCGTGTTGCTGTTGATTTGCTTCTTAGTGATGATATTAGTATTTGTAGTGAGTTAACTAAGAAACTGATTTCTTTAAATAAGGAGAGACAAAAACTTGGTGAAGAGTCCTATGACTTTGTAAAGGCTAAGGCAGAGGAGAGCTTAGAATCTTTTGGTTCAAAATTTATTATGGTTAAAGATTCAGCGATTCCAAGAGGGTTAACTGGTAATATTGCTTCAAAGGTATTACGTGATTATCCTCAAGTTCCTGCCGTAATGATAATTGCAGAAGCAGAAGAAGGGCGATTAAGTGGTTCAATGCGTAGTCGTGGTTCATTTAACTGTAGATCATTCTTATCTTTATTTGAGGACATTGTTAATGATTTTGGAGGTCATAAAGCAGCAGGTGGTTTTTCTCTTGATGCAGAAAAGTTTGAGAAATTTGAAAAATTTTTAGATGAAGAAGTTTTAAAGCTTGATGAAGATCAAGCAGAGGAACAATTAACTGTTGATGCATTAATTCCTCCACAATATATGAACTCAAATTTAATTAAGATAGTTGAATTATTTGAGCCATATGGAGAGCAGAACTTCCCTCTAAACTTTTTAATTGAACATGCGGAGATTAAAGATTGTATCTGTCTTGGGGAAAATAAAGAAAAAGGAAATTTAAAGCTTACAATTAAGTATGGTAATTCGCTTTGGCCTTGTCTTTATTGGAATAGCAAAGATGCTTTTAAAAAGAATTTTGATGTTGGAGATAAGGTAAAAATGGTCTTCAGACTAGGAAGAAACTACTATAGGGGAGTTGCTAATTTACAGCTTACTGTAGTAGCTCTAGAAAAGGAGTGAAAAGAGGAGAGTGAGATTTTTTTTCACTCTCCATTTTGTTTATTGACCAAAAAAGTTGTTTTTTGGATACTAATAAAAATTATTTTGATCTATTTTTAGCATATTTGATAATTATCCATTTAAGTTTTCATAATTTTTATTAAAAAAAATTGACAAATACATAAATTGCCCACATACTTAGCATAACAAAATGTAAAAAGGAGTTGTTATGTTAATACTCATTGCAGATGCTTTTGATAAGAGCTTACCAGGAAAGCTCTCCGTTTTTGGTGAAGTCACAGATGATATTTCTCGTCTTGCAGAGGCAGATGTTATACTTATTAGAAGTAAAACAAAGGCTACCAAAGAGTACATTGATAATGCAAAGAAATGCCGCTTAATCATTCGTGGTGGTGTAGGTATGGATAATATCGATTTAGCATATGCTAAGGAAAAAGGCATTATTGCAACCAACACTCCAAAATCATCAGCCCCAGCAGTTGCTGAAATGGCTTTCGCATTAATGCTTTCAACAGCTAGTAAGGTTTGTTTCTATGATAGAACAATGAAAGCAGGTGAATGGGCAAAGAAGACAAAGAGAAGTGAGCTTGGTGGAAAGACTCTTGCACTTTTAGGCCTTGGTAATATTGCAAAACGCGTTGCAACTCTTGCAAATGCATTTGGCATGAAAGTTCAAGCTTATGATAAGTATGTTACTGAAAGTGATTTAGCAGAGCTTAAAGCTACTCCAGAGGAAGCTGTTAAGGATGCTGATTACATTTCAATGCACCTCCCTTATACACCTGAAACAGATAAGATGGTAAATGAAGATCTTATTAATAAGATGGAAAAGAAACCTGTAATTATTAATACAGGTAGAGGTAAGTGTGTTGATGAAGCTGCAGTAGCTCAAGCACTTAAAGATGGAAGGCTTTCATGGTTCTGTACAGATGTTTACTCATCTGAACCACCAGTTGTAAGTGAAAATCCACTCTTTGGTTGTGAAAATGTAACATTTAGCCCACACGTTGGTGCAAATAGTAATGAAAACTTATTAAGAATTGGTCAGGAAGTATATGACACAATTGAAAAATTATTAAAGGAAGGTAAGATCTGATGAGAAAGAAGAATTATTTTGCAGGACCATCTGTTCTCCCTGTTGAAGTACTAGAGGAGATGAGAGACAACATTGTTGATTACGAAGGTAAAGGACTTTCTATCATTGAAGCAAGCCATAGAGGTGGTATGTTCGAAGAAATGTATGATTCATGTCTTTCTTCATTCAGAGAACTCTTAGCTATCCCAGAGGATTATGATGTTTACTTCCTTGGTGGTGGTGCAACACTTCAATTTACAATGATCCCAACTAACTTCCTTGTTAAGGGTAAGGTTGCAGATTATTCAAGAACTGGTACATGGGCAAATAAAGCTTGTCAAGATGCTCAAAAGCTAGGTGATGTAAATGTTTTCTTTGATGGCAAAGAAAGTAATTTTACAACTCTCCCTGATCCAAAGAGTGTTAAGCCAAGTGAAAACTCTGCTTATTTATACCTTTGTGCAAATGAGACCATTGGAGGTATTGAGTGGAAAGATTTCCCAGATACAGGTGATGTACCTCTTATTGCTGATATGTCTTCTGATATTCTCTCTCGTCCAGTAGATGTAAAGAAATTTGGCATGATTTACGGCGGTGTTCAGAAGAATTTAGGACCTGCTGGTGCTACATTTGTAATTATGAGAAAGGATATGCTTGAAAGAAGAAATCCTAATTTAACAGCATATATGGATTATGCACTTCATGCTAAGGAAAAGGGCCTTTACAATACTCCTCCTGTATTCTCAATTTGGGGCGTTAAACTTGTTCTCGAATGGATTAAGAGAAATGGTGGTGTAGAAGGCATGGATAAGAATGCAGATTTAAAGAGTGGATTAATCTACGATGTTATTGATTCTTCAGACTTCTGGAGAAGCCCTGTTGATAAGCGCTACCGCTCAAGAATGAACATTGTATTCCGTCTTCCTTCAGAAGAGCTTGAAGCTAAATTCGTTAAGGAAGCTACTGCTGAGGGTATGCTTGGTCTTAAGGGACATAGATCAGTTGGTGGATTAAGAGCATCATTGTATAATGCACTTCCATATGAAGATGTAGTAGCTCTTAAGGATTTCATGAAAGAGTTTGAGAGAAAGAACGGATGATAAAAAAGATCGATGAGACCAATAAAACGATCATAAGAAGCTTAAAGGATGGCAGAAAAGCATATTCTGCCATCGCAGAGGAGCTTGGAATAACAGAGAATACTGTTAGAACAAGAGTAAATAAAATGATTGAGGATGGCGTTCTTCAAATCACAGGATTAGTAAACCCTGAATACATCCCATCATTCCAAGTAGCTATGATGGGTATCAAGGTTAAAACACTTGACCTTGAGACAAAGGCTAGGGAGCTTACTCGCTTAAATGGAGTTATTAACTGTGCAGTAGTAACAGGACGTTATGATCTCATCCTACAAATTGAGTTATGTGATACTGAAGGCCTTTCACTGCTTGAGTTCTTTAAAAATGAGCTTAATAAGGTAAAGGACATTACAGAGGTTGAAACCTTTATTGTATATCAGTCACATAATTTAGTTGTGCCATATTTACTATAATTAAGAACACAAGGGAATTGCATTAGCTCTTCCCTTGTTTCATAATAATGAGTTATGAACGATAATAATCTTAGAGAAAAAAGAATAGATGGTAGCGAAGTTTTCTCTGGAAAGCTTCTTCATGTGTTTCATGATAGAGTAATTTTACCTAATGGTCATGAAACTGGTCGTGATTTAATTAGACATGTTGGTGCTGTATGTGTAGTTCCAATTACAGATGATGGAAATGTAATTATGGAACGTCAGTATAGATACCCTGTTGATGAAATACTTTGGGAAATTCCTGCAGGTAAGCTTGACTCAAAGAGTGAAGATAAACTTGAAGCTGTTAAAAGAGAACTAAGAGAGGAAACAGGTTTTACTGCTCGTGAGTGGATTGATTTAGGTTTTCTATATCCAACTCCTGCATATAGTGATGAAGCTATTCAAATCTACATCGCAAAAGGGCTTGAAAAGGGAGAGCAGGACTTAGATGACGATGAATTTATTAATGTAGAGCAAATTAAATTTGAAAGTCTAATTGAAATGGTTATGAATGGTGAGATAGCAGATGCTAAAACTCAGTTAGCTCTATTAAAAGCAAAGTTATATTTAGATAAAAAGGCTTGATTAACTAACCTATTTTTTAATAAAACTTTCATTCGTATGAATGAAGAACGTCTTGGAAATGAAAATATACTAACTCTTGTGGTCAGAATGGCACTTCCGGCTATGCTGACCATGGCATTTCAAGCATTATATAATGCTTTTGATAGTTTATTTATTGCACGCTACTCTAGTCATGCTTTTGCCTCAATTTCGATTACTCATCCAATAATTAATATTTCTTTAGCACTATGTTCTGGCTTTGGAGCTGGAATGGGTGGATGTATTTCAAGACATCTTGGTCAAAAAGACAAGAAGAGTGCAGAAAATACATTTAAAACAGCGTTTTTATGTGTAATAGCTATTGCATGTACAATTGCATTATTATCTCTTATCTTAGCAAAAGTCTTTGTAAAGTGTTTTACAACTGATACACAAGCAATCTCTCTTGGTTCTAATTACTTACAAATAATTGCATTAGGCTTTCCTTTAATATTTATTTCAACACTATTTGCTTCATTATTTAATTCTCACTCATTGCCTTTATATGCAATGATAATTCAATCTTCTGGAGCTGTAGCGAATATTATTTTAGATCCTATATTCATTTTCTATTTTGATTTAGGTTCTCAAGGTGCTGCAATTAGTACAGTTTTAGGATATTTAGTTTCTTTTATTATTGGCTTTATTTTTTACCAAAGGAATAGAATATTAAAGTTATCAGGAAGTTTTTTAACTAAAGAGCTTAAGAGCATTAGTAATATTGCTCTGCCATCTATGATGGTTAGTGCCGCGGGCTCAATAGTTGGACTAATATTTAACAGACTAATTTTATCTTATGGTTTAGATGCAATGGCAGTTTATTCAATGTACCTTAAGTTAGAGTCTTTTATGTTCTTAGCAGCATCAGGAATATCATCTGCCCTTGTTGTAATAGTTTCATATAACTATGGAGCAGGAAATTTTGAGAGAGTAAAAAAAGCGTATTTTACATCTCTTCTATTATCTTGGTCTGTTATGATTATAGGGTTTATTTTCTTTCAAACCTGCACAAAGCAATTAGTATCACTCTTTACTTCCGATGATACTCTGATGAAAATGGGTATAAGAGCTTTTAAACTTCTCTCATTTTGCTTTTTATTTACAAGTCCAAATATAATTACATCAGGACTTTTGCAAGGACTTGGAAAGGGAGAGAGGAGTTTAGCATTAACAATGACTAGATTCTTTGCCCTACTAATACCATTTGCCTTTATATTAAATTATTTTATTAAGCTTGATGGTTTATATTTAAGTTATTTTGCATCTGATATCGCTGTATTACCATTAATATCTATAGTTTATAGTAAGACAATAAAAGAGGCAGCAAAACGCCAAGATTAGATATCTCTGACTGCTCCCACGGGCAAGCCCGAGGGGTTCTGATTACCAAGTGTAGCTTGTAATCGTACATCATTTTCAGACTTTGGAGTTACAAGTGTAAGTCTATTTAAATCAGGACTTTCATTACCAAGCAGTCCTACGACCACATTAGCGGTAAATTTCTGCTTTCCAGCAAGGAAGTACAGTCAATCTCCCTGTTATTAATCTTCTAAACTATTTTAATTCCACTGTTTAATACTTTAATCTTATTAACCTTAATCCTTTACTCCCCTTTTATTTACTTTCATGATTTATTATATACATAGTATATTTAATTCTTCTAGATAATTGTCAAGAGAAAGAAAAGCTGCTTTCATCCCACACGCAAGCGTGTGGGTTTTTCGCAGCATATATATAACATTAGAATATATTACAAAGCGATTAATTATTTTTAAATCCACATTTGCACAGTGTTGGTAAAAATAGGGTAAATGAAGTACGATAGTGGTACTTAATGAACAGTGGATGAGGCTGGCAAGTTGATGTGGTAGTCCAGTCAGCCAAGTCCACTTCATTTAGGACTACCACACATGAACAAAGAATTTTTCATTACGGAATCCAGTAGGACAACTCCCTGGACAGGTGATGCAGATGCTACTGAACTGCAGCATTTCATCGACAGGAAGGTCGACGCCCTTTACGCGGATAAGCACAAGGCAATATCCGAGACGGAGGAAGCCGGTCTTCTTAATTCATATGAGCCTCAGAAGTGTCCATACTGCGGACATGAGGAATACATGGGATACGGCAGGACGCGTAACGGTGTGAAAAGATACTGCTGTAAATCCTGTCGCAGAACTTTCACCATAATAACCGGAACTATATTTCAGGATCATAAGATCCCGATCTCCGAATGGATAGATTTCTGTCTGTGCCTGTTCAGGTTCCAGAGCTTCACATCCATATCAAAAACCAACAGAAATGCTTACAGTACTGTTAAATACTGGCTGAGCAAGCTGTTTTTTGTACTGAGTGATTATCAGAAGGACATTGTACTGGAAGGAACTGTTTACATTGATGAGACCTTCTATAAGGTGAGAACTCAGGATATAGAACACAAGGATGATGGGACTCAGTACAGGGGATTATCCAAAAATCAGATCTGCATAGGAATAGGTACTGACGGAAAGAGAACCATCGCATTTGCCGAAGGCTTCGGCAAGGTAAGCGGAAAAAGAACATTATCCACCTTCAAGGATCATATCAGGGAAGGTTCAAAGCTGATACATGATGATGAAAGGGGACACAGGTTGCTGGTGGATGAGCTTGGTCTGAAAAGTGAGACATATAATGCAAGACTTCTGAAGGGAGTATCCGATAAGGATAATCCCCTGCTGCCGATCAACAGAAAATGTTTCTTTCTCAAGAAGTTTCTGAACTCCCATTCAGGCTTTGACAGAGAAGAACTGCAGGATTACCTCAACCTTTTTGCTTTCATCATGAATGAGGGAAATCAGTATGAGAGGGTTGATAAGATACTGGAATGGTCACTGCATTGCCCAAAAACCCTCAATTACAGGGATAGATTCTGCAAATAACGCGATGAATCGAAGTTTTTTACCAACACTGTGCAAATAAGGATTT
>NZ_JAXEGN010000049.1:0-10989 GCF_034103065.1 Bullifex sp.
TTTATTAATCTTCCTTTTAGCATTGTTAGCTATTGTTTCTTGTAAAATTGATCCAGTTAATACCTATAAAATTGAAATAAATAAGGGTGATGGAAGTACACCTTATACTCAAATGGTATTAGGTGAGAGTGTTTTTAATCTCCCTTCTGTTTCACCTAAGGATGGAAATATTTTCTTAGGTTGGTATAAAGATGATACATTGCTTGTAGGAAAATCAATATTTGTAAACAAAGATATTGCTTTAGAAGGTAAATGGTACACTCCAAAGAATTACATATTATTTAATGGTAATAAAACAATTAATGCTTGTGTAAATGTGTTATCTGTTTTTACTCTTTCATACCCAGAAGAAGATTATCCATCATCACTAAGCTGGAAGTGGATGGTAGATGATGAGGAAATTGCAAACAACACATCTTCAATTACATTAAAGGCCTCTGATTACAAAGGTCTTCATACCTTTACTCTTGTTTGCAATGATATAAAGATTGGCTCTATTGTTATAGATGTAGTTGAAGATAGTGTATACTCAATTAGCTATAAAATAGATGATAATTTGGCTATAAGTTATTTTGGCATCCCTGCAGGACAAAAAAGAAATATTAATGTTGATACTCAAGATGCTGATTTAATTATTCCTGATGATAAGGTACTTAAAGATTGGATTGTTCAAGAGCCTTTATATTTAAATATCGATGATAATTCTTTCAATATGCCTGAATGTGATGTTGTATTTCAATGTGTAATGGATGCAAAAAAATATAGCGTCACGATTGTAAATACAGAAGGACTTGTATTATCAAAAAATGAAATAGAACCACAATATCCGGGAACTATTGTTAAACTTCCAATTGCTACTACTCAAGAAGGCTTTGAAGAATCATGGATAATGAATGGAGAAGTTGTAAAAAATAGCTTTACCATGCCAAAATGCGATGTAGTTTTAGAGGTAACTCAAAAAAGTAAACCTCACAAAGTAAAAATAGATAATCCTGATAAGCTTGAACTTTCATACTATACCCATAGTGATGCATATGTAGATGAGGTAATTACACTTCCTAAGGTTCTTTCTGATTTAGGTGATGAGTATTCTGCTTATTTCGATGTTAATGGAAAGCCATATGATTATGATAAGGTCTTAATGGGTGATAGTGATATTACAATAAGGGTCAGAAAGGATGGAAAGACTTTTAATATAATTACTAATTTGGATGGATGGAACAATCCTTATACATTACCAACGAAAGCAAAATATGGTACTAAAGTTGATTATTCCCAATATAGAAATATAACTAAGGAAGGCTATACTATTACCGGTTGGAAATTTACAAAAGTTGGTTCTTCTGTCGCGATTCCTGAATATGGTAGTGATACTATTGTTATGCCATTATATGATATTGAAGCAAAGCTTGAATACGTTGCAAATAAGAATAAACTTATAGTTAGTTATGGAGATGACAATCATAAAGCAATACCAGGCACAAAAGATGAAGAAGATAATATTTCATATGACTCAATTGTTGATATTAAAAAATATATAAAAGATATAGCTGAATATAAATATTTATATTCTGAGTTGATTGTAGGTGGCAAAGTAACAGCTATAGATGATCAATTTAAAATGCCAAATAAGAATGCAACATTAAGAATTACTTATAGCTATACCGGTAAACTACCTGTTGGTGGTGATATCTTTATGGATTTAGGTAAAGAATATGGTGTTGATTATATATTCTATGATAAAGATAAAAAAGAAATTGCCTACGATGGTTCAGACATTACTTTGCTAAAGGATGCAGAATATTATGTTAAGTTAGGACAAAGTACAAAAGATAGATTCTATGTTGCATATTTAGATGAAGAATTAAAAGTAAATTCTTGGGGCTTTATGCAAAATACCGACCTATTAAATATAAAAATGAGGGTAGGATACGGAAGAGAAAATACAAACTCCTTAATTTCTTATATCACTAAATATTGTCTTAATGAAGTTTCAGGAGAAACTCCTGATGAGAAAATAAGTAGTAGTAGCTCAATAAAATATAACCTATATAGAAATAGTGGAAAAGATCAAGGAAATTATGCTTTGGATGTATTTATGTCTTGGCTAAAGAATAGAAGAGAAAATGAGCCAAAGGATTACTACATCCCAAGTAAAGATGAGATGTTTATCTTAGCTCATGAGATGATTAAAGCTGGAAGGTTTAAGAATTTTGACTATACAACAGGCATAGATATGTTGGAAAAGGGTATATGGTCTTCAAGTTCTGAATCAGAATTATATAACAGTCTTATTTATTATACTACTTCGTATGCTACTGGATACTTACAAAAAATAATTACATCCGGTAATTACGCAAAACGTTCTGATTCAGCTGACCACTACATTATCCCAGTAAGGAGCTTCTAGTATGAAAAAGGCTTTATTAATAACATTATTACTTTTAGTAGGTTTATTAATTATTTCCTGTAATACAGAAAATAATGGTGTTAAAACAGTTAAAGTTACAATTGATTATAAAGATGATACTCCTTTAATTGTACAGGAATTAGTAAAAGGAAGCACCTTTATAATGCCATCTGCAATTTCAAAGTCAAATAGTGTTTTTACTGGTTGGTATCTAAATGGAAGAAAGCTTACTAATAACTTTTTAAAGGTTGATGAGGATATTACATTAGAAGCAGGTTGGTATAACTTTGATAAGAAAATCAAATTAAATTCTTATGAAGGGGAAAAGAGTGTAAAGAGTCAAAATACTCCAATTGTATTTAGCTACGATACTACAGGATATCCAAATGATAGTGATATTTGGACTTGGAAAGTAGATGGTAAAAATACAAATTGTAATGACCCTGAATGTTTTTCTATGGATTCTGCTACCATGGAAGGAGAGTATGTAATTTCATTAGAAGTAAATAAATCAAAGGTTGCAGAGTATATCCTTACAATAGTAAAGGATGAAGTTTATTCAGTTATTTATAGCGTTAATGATATTGTTGTTGAGAAAAGTGGTTATAGTGCAGGACAAAGGGTTGAACTATCCTCACTTGAATTATTAAAGATTACTTTAGATAAAGCAGATGAGTTTTCAAAGTGGAAGATTCTTGAACCTGATAGTTTAGTAATAAATGAAGATGATTCATTTACAATGCCTAAAAGTGATGTATTAGTTCAAGCTGAAATAGTAAAGAAAAAATATAATGTTAATGTAATAAAAAAGGAATCATTTGAATTTACACCTATCGAGCCACAAATCCCAGGTAGTGTTGTAAATCTTCCAAATGCAGTTCATAATTTTAATCCTACACAATATTCTCCTCTTTGGTATCTTGATGGAAAAGTAATTGAAAAATCATTCATTATGCCAGAAAGAGATGTTGAATTAGTATTAAAAACTAAATATCCATTGAATTTTCATAAAAATGGTATTGCTTTTGAAGAATATAAGTATGAAAAACAGTTCCAAATTCCAGGAACATGGTTAGATCTCCCTAAAATGATTGGTACAGTACCTGAAGGAAAAGAATTAGTATGGTATATAAGTACAGATTTAACAAAAGAACTAAATGTTGTTGATGGAAAATTCCAGGTTCCTAATTCTCATTTTGGAATTAAGGCAAAAATTGAAAATAAGAAATATACCACTACCTATGAAATGGATGGATGGAGTTGTGATAAAGAGCTTCCTACTCAGATAAGAGGAGGTGCTGAACTAGAAGAAATTTTCACTAATCCTCAAAAGGATGGATATCCTCAAAAGGATGGATATAAATTTATAGAGTGGCAATATTTAGATAATGGTGAATGGAAAAAGCTACCTAATATTATGCCTTCTAAAGATATAGTAGTTCGTCCATATGGAAAAGCAAATATCCATAAGATTGAGTTTAATTATTTAAAGCTAGATGGAACAGAAATTGAGAAATTAAACTTTAACTATGCTTATGGTTCTTCTTTAAGTTTATTAGATAATTTAAGTTCACTAATTAATCTTGACGACTATAAATTTGTAAAAGCTGAAGGATATTATAATGGTGAAAAAAGTACCTTTGATTACGTATTAAATATTGATGACAATAAATTTATAGTTCCAGATGGTGATGTTATTGTTTATATATATTTTGAAGATATAGTTAAAGAGAAAGTTGGTGGAATTATCTTCTATGACTCTAAAATTCAAAGTGATGCCAAATATACTTTCTATGATAGTAATGGTAAAAAAATTAAATATGAAGAAGGTGCTGACATTAGAGTCCTTAAAGATGCAGCTTTCTATCATAAAGAAGGCCTTGGAGATGATAGATTCTATGTCCTTTACCCAAGTTTATTATCAAATGAAAAGTTAGTTTGGGGCTTTAGTAGTAATGGTGCAATTAGAGATGCTTATTACTCTGAAGAAGTTGTAGTTGCAACAGGAACAGGAATTGGATATGGTAAATATGCAACTCAAGATATTCTTTCATATATAAATAACTTCTGCACAGGTAGTAATTACTACAAGCTATACCATAATTGCTATGAATATTATGAGTACCTTTTTGATGTATATATGGAAAAAATTGAAGAACTTAAGAAGAGTGGAAATCCAAGCGATTACTATATCCCAAGTATAGATGAACTTCTGCTTTTAAAGGAATCTTATGATTTACTTCCAAATAATATTAAAGAAGTAATGAGGCTTTATGATAACCAATTTTGGAGCTCAAGTACAACAGATCAATATTACGAAGTACGCTGTTTTGATTTTAAAAACGAGAATCCATTAGTTATTAAAGCTCGAAGAAACCAATGCTATGGTGTTATGATAAGGAGTTTCTGATATGAAAAAAAATATGTTACCTTTATTTTTAACTCTCTTAGTGTTATTTGTTTTCATATCTTGTGATTTTTATCCGAATGTTGCAAAGCCTAATACCTATAAAGTAGTCCTTGATTACAATGATGGAACGCATTGTGTTGAGCGTAATGTGGAGGAAGGAACAGCGATTACTTTACCTACAGATCTTAAGAAGGATAAATCAATCTTCATTGGCTGGTTTAATGATAAAAAAATATTAGATTCAAATACTGTTATTGTATCATCTCCATTAACACTAATAGCAGGGTGGTATGATTATAGTGGTGAGATTAAAGTAAATGATATCCCAAGCTCTAAGGTTATAAAGAGTGTTGGAGATAAAATTGCTTTAAGCTACGACTATATCCCATCAAGTCTTGTAAAATGGAATTGGAAGGTAAATGGTATAGTTGAAGGAAATAATCCTAACTCTTTAGTTTTAAAAAAAGAAGTAGGAGTATATACGATCACTTTAGAGTGTAATGATATAGAAGTTGCAAAACTTAATCTTGAGGTTAAGGAAGATAAGGTCTATACAATTTATTATTACATTGATGATGACTCTATTATTGCTTCTTATGGCCATCAAGAAGGGGATAAAGTTACTTTAATTGATAATGAAGAAGTATCATATTTAATTGATGATGAATTAACTCTTGATGGTTTTATTCCTCTTAAACCAAGGGATTTAGTAATTTCTGATAATAAAATTACTATGCCTAACTCTGATGTTTCACTGCGTGCAAAACTTGTAGATAAATTATATCAAATAACAATTAAAAATGACTCAGGATATACTCTTTCTGCAAGTGAAATAAATCCAAGTAAGAAAGGTAGTGTAGTATATATACCAAAAGTCAATGGTCTTGATGAATCTCTTTATAGTGCTATATGGAGTTATAAATATGGAGATAAAGAGATAATATTAAGTCAAAATGAATCATTCTTTATTATGCCTAATTCAGATGTAGATTTAACTCTTGATATTGTAAGAAAAGCTTTTGATATAAAGTTATTATATATTTCTGAAGGAATTACTCTTTCAAGTAATGAAATAAAGCCTCAGCAACCATCAAGTTTAGTTACTCTTCCTATTGTAGAGTCTAAAATTCCTGAAGGCTATAGTGTTGTTTGGTATGAAAAATTTGAATCAGAATTAGTACCTTTAGCTATCAATGATAATAAATTTAAAATGCCTGGAAGGGATATTTCTTTAGTTGTTATGCTTGTTACTAATACTTATGAAATTACTCCAATTCTTAATGATTGGGAAGTTAGCGAAAATATTCCAAGTAGTGCTTTGTTTGATTCTCTAATAACACTTCCATCTTCAGCTACCAAGACTGGTTATACATTTAATGGATGGAAGGTTATTAATAAAACAACAGGTGAAGAAATTCCTATGTTAAGTGGTAATACCTTTAAAATGCCAGCATGTAATGTAAGTGTACTTCCTAATGAGGAAATTAAAGAATTTAACTTATTTGTAAAGTACGTTAATCAAAATGGAAATGAGATTGAAACTATAGGCTCAGATGGTAGATATAGATATTCTTTAGCAGAGCCTTTAAAGATTAAGTATGCTACAACTGTTAATTATCTTGAAGGTGAATATAACGTAAAAACTCATATTAGAGGCTATAATTATTCACGAGCAATAAGATCTTATTACATAGACTCAGATGGTAAAAAGGTTACAGTAAATGTTGCAGGTGGAAAGTTTACAATGCCAGAGCATGATGTTTATCTTGAACTTTGCTATACCACTAGAAAGGAGTACATACTTGATGGAAGAGTCTTCTATGATGCAGGTGGAGATGATTCTGATATATACTACTTCTATGACAAAGATGGCTACCTTATCCCTTACAATATAAATGAAGATAGTGTTGATAAGATAGTTAATGCCTATTCTTATGTAAGAATCTCTGGTTTAGGTAGGTTCTATGAATTTTCTTTAACACCTATTGGAAATGGTAAAGGACTTTATTGGGGTTTTTATAATAATGTTGATATCGTTGGTTCTTCTTATTCAGGGTATAACCCAGAAGTATTAACAAGTACTGAAATAGGAACGGGTAAGAGTAATACAAAAAAAATTCTATCTTACATCAATTCTTATTGTACTCATGAAACTGGTGATAACAATAGGTCGGAGAACGATTGGATATCGCATGGAACAAAGTTCCCTTCTAAAGGCAAGAATATATATAAAAA
Organism: Bullifex sp.; assembly: GCF_034103065.1. NCBI lineage: Bacteria > Pseudomonadati > Spirochaetota > Spirochaetia > Spirochaetales > Spirochaetaceae > Bullifex > Bullifex sp. Next base: position 7,056 of record NZ_JAXEGN010000049.1, read on the forward strand.
CTGTAGTTACAGAACAGAGGATACTTATCTTTGGTCTGATTTTGTTTCTTGGAATAAACAAAGTCGTTATAGTGATTGGTTTATTCCAGCTGCAGATGAATTAAAGGTCCTTTACGATTATGTAATAAAGAATAAAGATACCTTTAATAAGGAATTACTTGAAATATTTGAAAGTGGCCACATATGGTCTTCGAGTGCTTGGATACAAGATCTATTAAATCCACATAAAAAGTCTATATTTGCAAAATGGTCATATTCTCTTTATGAGGGAAAAACTGATTACTCTATGCGCCATATGCCGCTTAAATGTATTCCTGTAAGGAGTTTCTAAATAATTAAGGGACAGGTTAATTCCTGTCCCTTCTTACAACTGTGATGCAATCACGAACCTTTACTGTAAATGTGTCAGGTGCTTGGGAAATCTTAAAGTCATCATGTCTTTTACACCCTTTACATGGTAAACCTAGAGCATCATGACGATAACAGGTTCGAGAGATAAAGTATGGTGGCTCATAATTGGTAATTGTTGGTTTAAATGGCCAAGTGTGAGAATAACTATTTCTTTCAAACCAAAGATATCCACCAATTAAATTAGGTATTTCATTATTTAATAATTCAAGTGCAAATCTATTTGGTAAGTATAAGTAAATATCAGCAAAGTAATCATATTCAGGGTGTGACTTTGCAAAGTTTACTTGTGATATATTGTTTAGTCCTATTGTTACCTTTTTGTAAGGTGCTATCTTCTCAAGTACCTTAGACCATAGAGCTTTTTCATCAAAGGTAATTGGTGGAAGAGTAATATAAGCTTTGCCATCTAATTCCTTTACCTCTATAGACCATGGTAAATCACTATCTAAAAGATATCTATTTGGAAGTGTAAAGCCTTCTTTTATAGCTTGAGGCTCTTTAATTTTTACCCTTTCAATTTTCTCACTATCAAGAAGTTCATAGAAGTTTCTTCTAAATTCCTTTAAAAAAGATGGGACAATAAATGGATAATCGAGTCCTGAGTTGTTGATTAAATCCAAGCTTTTAAGGGTGTATTTAGATGTACCAGATTCTGAAAAAGCTTTTTCAAAGATAGTGTTAATATCTTTCTTATTCTTAGCTTCTTCTAAGTTAATATCCTTTTTAAGAGAGATATTATTGTAAGTTGCAGTAATAGCTGTTTTATCAAGAACAACCTTGATATCGATAGGTTTTCTATATAGAGGAAGGTTAGTACTTGGAGTTTTTTCTCTTTTAGTTGAATCAGAGATTTTATAAATCTTATAGTCCTGAAGACGCATATCTGTATCGATATAGAGGGTAGTAAAGGAGCTATCCTTTTTCACAATTGATGCTGAAAACTTCTCTGAGGTCAAAAGTCCATTTTGATCACTTTTTAGATATTGTAGTCCATCATGGTTTTCTATATTTTCTTCAGTTTCAATAACTCTTTGTTTTCCCTTTTCACTAATTACTTTTCCTACATATAGTCCAAGGTGACCTGGATAATTAACCGATACAAGAGATTCTCTATCGGGTTTGTATGATAGATAAGCGTCACTACTTTTTCTTTGGAAGGTAGTTTTAATACTATCTTGTTGTTCTTTTGTAAAGTATCCTTTATCCAGTATTGCTCTATAGTACTCAGTTACAGCTGCTACATATTCAGGAGACTTTAATCTTCCTTCAACTTTAGCACTATCGATACCCATGTTATTTAGTTCGATTAATCTTTCTCCTGCCTCCATATCCTGCATGCTGAAGAAATAACCCTTCTTACCACTTTGTAGATCTCTAAACCAAGAGCGACAAATTTGAGCGCACTCTCCTCCATTTGCAGAGCGATTACACTTGAGTGCAGATGCAGAACATAGCCCTGAAAAGCCATAGCAAAGAGCCCCATGGATGAATACTTTAAGTTCTACATCCGGGCATTCTTTTCTAATCTTTTCAATTTCCTTCATGCTTAACTCTCTTGAGAGAACTACACGCTCAAAGCCTAAGTCTTGAAGTACTTTTACTCCATCACTAGTATGGACAGCTAGTTGAGTTGATCCATGTAATGGAAGATTTGGATAGTATTTTCTTATTATATTAGCAACCCCTAAATCTTGAATTATCATTCCATCTGTTTGGTAGAATGAAATTTGATCAAGTATGCTAAATACTCTTTCCATTGAATCATCATCAATTAATGTGTTTAGGGTAATATAGGTTTTCTTACCATTTTCAAGAGAGTATCTTCTTATTTTTGATAAATCCTCTATAGAAAAATTTACTGCACCTTTTCTTGCAGAAAATTCTTTTAAGCCAAAATATACAGCATCAGCACCGTGTGAAAATGCTGTGAGGGCAGTTTCTAAACTACCCGCAGGAAGTGCTAATTCGATCATGAAATTATGATAGCATAAAATAAAGTAATCAAAAAAGTGCCCATGATTGGACACTTTTAAAGGTAATTTGCGTTTTTAATGCATTCTTCTTGGCTGTTAATCATCTTAGATAGAGTTTTTATCTTTTGATAACTTCCATCAGCAGATAGCCTTCGTGCTTTAATGTTATCAGATTCAATTAAAGTAAGTAGTGAAAGAATTCTTTTCTTAATGCTTGGATCTAAAATAGGAACTGCAATTTCAATTCTTTTTTCTAGGTTTCTTGTCATTAAATCTGCTGAAGCAATATATACTCTTTCATCTCCTCCACTACCAAAGGAATATATCCTTGAGTGCTCTAAGAAACGTCCAACGATACTAATTACATTAATATTTTCGCTTTCCCCTTCAACAGAAGGAAGTAGACAGCAAATTCCTCTAACTACTAATGAAACCTTAACACCAGCTTTACTAGCTTCAATTAACTTTTCAATACACTCAAGGTCAGTTAAGGAATTTATTTTGGCTCTAATTACTCCATTACTGCCTTTTGCTATTTCTCTATCCATTTCAGCAATTAAGCCCGCTTTAAGAGAGTAAGGTGCTACAAGTAGGCGTGAATATACATGATTAATATCAAGAACTGCTATGCTTCTAAAGAAGGCCGCTCCATCATTACCTATTTCCTCATTTGCTGTGATTAAGTTTAAATCAGTGTATTGTTTTGCTGTTCCTTCATTATAGTTACCTGTACCAATGTGTGTGATGTAACTTACTTTTCCACCTTCATCTAAGGTAATAGAGATAATTTTAGAGTGCACCTTTAAGTCTTCAACACCGTAGAATACTGTACATCCTGCATCTTGAAGAACTTCAGCGTTATCTAAGTTATTCTCTTCATCAAATCTTGCACAAAGCTCCATTACAGCAACTACTTCCTTACCATTTTCTCTTGCTCTTAGAAGGGCTGATATTATTTTTGAATTTCTAGCTAAGCGATAGATAGTAATCTTAATTGAAGATACTCTATCATCCTCTGCTGCTTGGTTTAAAAGCTTTATTAAAACATCCATACTTTGATATGGATATGCAAGGAAGATATCCTTTCTCTTTACTTCACTAATTAAATCAGAAGTCTTTGATAAAACTTGTGGAGTAACAGGGCGATGTGCATTAAATCTCAACTCTGCTAAATTTTCATATGAGAAATAATCAGCGAGGGAGAATAAAAACTTATAATCGAAGTGGTCAGGGACTATATAAGTAGAACACTTCTTTGCAGTTAGATGTTGCTTTAAAAATGATGATAGCTCATTAGATAGTAAAGTATTGGTTTCAAGTCTAATTACATCACCTCTAGTTCTTCCTTCAACTTTAGTTTGAATAAAGCGTGAAAAATCGTAGTCAAATTCATCATCAGCATCCTTTGAAAATGCCTCAAAGTCTGCGTTACGTGTAACTCTGACTAATGCTTTTTCCTTTATTGTAAAGCCAGGAAAAACTTTATCAGCAAAGTTTAATAATAAATCTTCACTAGTAATTAAATGAACCTTTTTACCACCTGAGAGTTT
>NZ_JAXEGN010000050.1:0-9947 GCF_034103065.1 Bullifex sp.
GGAAGAGAAGAGATGTATATCATCTTGGGTATTTATACGTATTATTGATATATCATCTCTATTTAGAGTTACCCTGATAATATGCTCTACAAGAGGAATATTATCTTTTGCCATGGTACGAAATAAAGCATCATTAATAGGGCGTAGAGATTTAGCAATCTCTATTTCCTCTTTAGTGTATTTTATTTTCATTATTATTTACCTCAAAACTTATTCATAGGCGAGATAGTACTACTAAGACTTACTATCTCTTAACTTTTATTACCTCCTATGAATAATAGAAGTAAAATGATTAAAAATATTTGTTAAAAACAATACAAATAGCCTAAAAAGTAAAATAATTTATTATATAATAATTAAATATTTTTATCAAAGAGTAAAAACTTTGCCTAACACGAATAATATAATTATTGGTTAAGCAAAGTTATTAAATTAAAATGGATTAAATGGATATTCATCCTTAATTTTACTTAATCTTCTATCAATATCATTTGGAATAAAAATCTCTTCATCGTCTAGTTTAAATTCTTTAAGAACACTTCTTCCAAATAATAATTCTATTCTTTCTTCACTAACTCCACTTTCCCTAAGTTTTTTTAGCAGAATAAGCATTGAAGAAAAACCAGGTAGTCCTGATGCTCCACCTTCCTTATCCTCTAAAGTATGAGGTGCATGATCACTTTCAATATTATCAATTGAACCATTGATAATACTTTCAAAGATAAAAGCCCTATCTTCTTCACTTCTTAATGGAGGATTAACTTTTAATAGTGGATTATTCCTTGCATCATCAATTGATAGTAAAGCATGGTGAGGGGTAGCTCCCATTTTAATGTTTAAGCCTTCCCTTCTAGCTTCTAAAACCTTTTCAACTCCACCTTTGGTAGAAATATGAGCGATATGAAGAGTGCCCTTAAAGCCTGTATCTTTACAAATTTTTATTATATCTGAAATTGATTCAACCTCAGATATATTTGGTCGAGCTAAAGAATGGGTTTCTCCTTTGCCTTTTATGTAAAGATCATTTTTCATTAAACTCTCTTTTTCTGCATGTACTGTTAATACACCATCAAAGCCAGCTAGAGTTAAGGTTTTTACAATTTTCTCTTGCTCTTCATAATTTACTATACCCATATTACCTGTTGAATGGCCTAAAAACATCTTTAAGCCAACAACAAGAGGAAATAGCATAAAGTAGGTATTAACAGCTTCCTTAATTTGGTTTTCATCAGCTGTTAATCCCATATGTATATGGTAGCCTACTTTATATTTTTTAACGCTTTCACTACTAAGAGATAATCTAGTAAGAACAGCCTCCTTATTTGTTAGAGGTGGCTTTGTATTTGGCATATCAAAAACTCTTTGAAAGCCTGCTAATTTAGCAACCTTCAAACCATGTTCTATGGTTTCTTTATTTGCTAATTCGAAATCTCTTAGATGTACATGAGGGTCAATCATGAAAGTAAATCCTTTGCGTTATTAAGTAGGTAAGAATATGTAAAGAAAGTTCCATATTGGCATGCTAATCGATCACCACAAACACATTCCCCACACATTCCAATTCCACACATTGTGCTTCTTTCCATTGACATATAAATATCATCTTTACTTATGCCAAGACTTGTTAGTTTACTAGCAGCAATAGACATAAACTTTTCAGGTCCTACGATATATACTGCAGTGTCATTAACATCATAAATATGCTCACTAATATGATCTAGTACTCTACCCGGCTTACCATCATCTGCAATAACTGTGTATGTGCCAAAGTTATTGAAGAAGTCCTCAAATAGCGCTTTATTATCAACACCAATTGGGTCAAGTGTAGTTCCAACTAGTACATCGACTTTTGAGTTATCAGCTTCAACCATATTACAAAGAAGAGGAAGTACTGCAACACCAGAACCACCACCGATTAATAATACGTTCTTCTTTTTCTCATGGATAAGTGGTTTTCCATATAAGCCTCTAGTATAAATTGTATCTCCTTCTTTAAGCTCAAATAGTGCTTTAGTGAACTCTCCTCTCTTTCTTATTAAGAAAGTTAATGGTTCATTGTGAGCAACACTAAATGGTTTTTCACCTTTTCCAGGGATAAATAGGAATGCAAATTCACCTGATTTACAATTTAGCTTACCACTTAATGTAATAATGAGCATATCCTTAGTATGTTCTACAACAGATAATACAGTATGCTTTGTGTATTCCATTCTGTTATCTGTTCTGATAAAGGATGATGCTTTGTTTTCAATTGTTTTTTGATCTAATAAAGCAATAGTTTCATCCTTTAAACAATCAAGATAAGCTCTCCAGTTTTGCTGCTCAACAGTTCCAAAAACAGAACCTAGCCCTACAGCATCAGCACCTGCTGAAATCATAGCACTTACATCGTAAGCATCGCATAACCCGCCCATTCCAATAATAACAGGTTCATCGCCAATAGCAGTTCTGATTTGTTTTACAGCTTCAAGTGCTCTTTCCTTAACCCACTTTCCGCTCTTACCACCTTTACCACCAAGCTTATTATTTAAAATTGGCATACCACTTTCTTTGTGGAGATGGACCTCTGGTCCCACTGTATTAATTGCAACAATACCATCTGCACCTGCATCAATAACAGCTTTTGCAATTGATCCAATATCATCAACATTAGGAGTGAGTTTAATTAATAGAGCTGATTTTTGACTTGGGAATGCTTTCCTTATTTCTCTTACATACAAACTTGCCACATTTAAATCACAGCCAATAGATGCTCCAAAACCTTTTGCAGCATGTGGACATGAAAAATTTAATTCAATTGAATCAGCAATTTCATCGAAAGCTTTAATTAAAGTAATAAAGTCCTCAACATTTGATGCACTAACTGAAACATTTAATAATGCTCTTAAACCTTCCTTCCTAATTTTCTCTAGAGGAGGTAAGCTTTTTTCTAGTCCTGGGTTTCTAAGCCCAACAGAGTTACCAAATGAACCTGGAGTAAGTTCACAAATAACTGGTTCTCTATTTCCTGGATTCGGATTAACTTGGAAGCTTTTTGTTGTAATTACATCAATAGAAGGTTGCTGTTTATCAAAATATCTAACAAGTTCTGGTTTTGTAGAAGCAACACCACTTACTGTAGAAAGATGCACACCTTTTACTAAGTGTGCACCTTTAATAGACTTAATTCTATCAATCATAGAGAACATTTCTCCACAAGATTTTTAATATTTGTTAAACAGAGGTCTAAGTAATTCTCTGGTACTGGAGCTTTCTTCCAAGGATGAGTTAAAGCACTTGAAGAATTAATACGTGCAAGACGAACATCATATCCTTCCCCGCGTAAAGCAGCCATAACTTCTTCTGCAGATCCACCTTGAGAACCAACACCAGGAATGAGCATTGGAATTTCCTTTGAGGCATAGTATCTAGCAATATCCTTAAGTTCTAAGATATTTGTAGCACCTACTACTGCACCAAGGCCAGGATGATCTTTTGCTAAAGATGCAATTAAATGCGCAACAGAGATATATAATGGATAGATTTCCTTTTCATCAATTGGATCGATGATATGTAAGTTCTGAAGAACTGCACCACCAGGGTTACTTGTTCTATTAAGAATATATACACCCTTATCTTCGTATGCAAAAGGAAGTATTGAATCAGTTCCCATGTATGGAGAAATAGTAGTTGCACTAGCACCCCATTTATCGAAAGCTTCAATTGCATAGTTTAAACTTGAGCGAGCAATATCACCTCTCTTACTATCTAGGATTACAGGAATTGATGGGAAAAACCCATCAAGCATATCGAGTACATCACAAAGAGCTTGAGAACCAGAAAAATCATCTTCTCTTGGATTATCTAATGCACTGTAGTATCCAATATTTGGTTTAAAAGCTGCAGGGGTTACTCCTTCTAATCTCATTCTATGAAAGAGCTCATCAAAAAATTGATTTATTCTTTCTCTAGCACTTCCTTCTCCAGGAAGAGCTTCAATTTGAGGGTCTAATCCCATACATACAATATTATTAGTTTCTTCTGCACTCTTTCTTAAAATATCAATATAGCTCATAACTTACCTCTCAACCTTACTAAAGCCATGGTTTTCACCCCATGCAAATGGATCCTCTCTCCACTCATGTAAAGTTGCAGCATCTGCATCGCTGATATAACCAACTTCAACAGCTGTTTGAATCATTACTGGATATGAAAGAATTGTAAAAGGTTCACACTTTGGTTCAACCTTCTCAAAAGCTTGAGTTGCAGCATCTAAGCCATATGTAAAGATAGCTAAACAATATGGTACATCACCGTTTGCCTTAATAATTGCATCAACTGCCTGTAATGAAGATTTACCAGTACTAATTAAGTCTTCAATTAATACTACCTTCTTTCCTTCATAGCTACCATTCTTTCCAAGACCTTCGATTTGATTTCCAAGTCCATGGTCTTTATTTGAAGAACGAACATATGAAAGTGGCTTATGAAGTCTATCAGCTAAAGTTGTTGCATGAGGAATACCTGCAGTAGATGTTCCTGCAATATTGTCTGGATTAAATTGTAAAGCCTCGAGCATATCAGAAAAAGCATCGCAAATTAATGCTCTATAACTAGCTTTTGCTAAAAATTGTCTATTATCGTTATATATTGGCATTCTATATCCACTTGCCCATGTAAATGGATCTTTTGGACTAAGCCTAATTGCACCAAGTTCAAAAGCACCCTTTGCAAGCTGAGGGCCATAGTATTTTGTAATTTCTTCAATTGTTTTCATTTTATTACGTCCTCCATAAGCATTTTGTTAATTTTAAACGAGAAAAACTTACTTCTCAAGAGTTTATCGTCTACTCATCCAAATCTCTTTAAATGAGTGAGTCTTTCCACAGTATGCACATTCAAATTGACCTTCAGGTGTTCTATAGAACATAGCAGGAACACCTTCACCATTAATAGGATGACTGATACATGCTTCATTGTTACATGAAAGATCTTCGAAGTTATAAATTCGAGGTGGCATATGTGTTCTATATTTTGCTTCAACATGACCATCTTTGATAATATTCAATGTACAGTGTGGAGCAACTGCTGCAAGGCGCTTTAAGTCCTTTCTTGTTAATTCATACTTTCCTGGACGGAAGATAATTCCCTTGTAAGATCCATCAGAACCTGAACTAATCCACTCACCACCCTTACTTTCATCAAGCTTTAAAACTGCACTAATAAGTCTCATATGGTTTCTAATTTCACTTGGGCTATCACCCTTACAGATGTGGTCGATTACAATACCGTTCTCAATTGGATGAACCCCTTCTGAGTAATTTTTAGTATTCTTTTTTTCCTTAGAAACAGGTACACTGATAATGTATTCTTCATCCTCTTTTTCAGTTCCTTTTGCTTGAAGTGGAATAAAATCTTGTCCAATTTTTCCTGCAACCAATGATAGAAGAACCATTCTACAATACATACCGTTAATAGCCTGGCGTTCCCAACCATTAAGAGGTGTATTATCTAAGAAGGTTGGAATTGTTGGATGCTCTTTATGGCGTGGAAGTGGGTGATAGAACTTAGTATTTTCAGGAAGCTTCTCAATAAATTCCTTTCTAAAAGTAATACTCTTTCTAAGCTGGTCCTGCTTTTGCAAAATACGCTCACCCATTCTTTCAAGCTGTGGTCTAGTAAAGTACCACATCTTTGCAACATCATCTGCTTCAAGATACTCTTCAATTGACTTAAACTCTCTTACTTCAAAACCATTATTTTTCATCTTTTCAAGGTAGTTTTCTGGCATAGCAAGTTCAGTAGGAGCAATTAAGTCCACTTTTACCTTATCAAAAAGCTTAAGACCATCAGCCTTAGAGTGTACAGTTCTTCCATGATAAAGGTCGCCAACTAAAGCAACATGAATTGAATCAAAGCTCATATTATTGTCTTCAAGGAAGGTAAATTCATCAAGAAGTTCTTGAGTTGGATGCTCGTGTTTTCCATCACCTGCATTGATAAATGCAGGTTTAATTGGTAGGTTATTTCTCTTTGTATATAACTCAGATTCGTCATCAAGCCATTTACAAAGACCTTCAACCTTACTTCTTACAATAAAGATTGTGTTTGAATAACCACTGAGCATATTAAAAGTATCAGCATAGCTTTCACCCTTATTAATTGAAGAAGATGAACAAAGTAACTCTGATACCTTAGCGTGATGGAATTTAGCAGCGTTTCTAAATGATTCTTTAGTTCTTGTACTATCTTCAAGGAAGACTTCATACATACCAAAGTCAGGGTCGTTAATTCTAAATGAATCCATTACAGCTTCATTATTTTCAATAATTGCTTTTTTTAACTCACTTACTTTCTTAAAGAAATATCTTCTCTCTTCAATTGAGAAATCTTCGATAACCGTAAGTGAACGGCCTTTGAAAACATTGTTTTCCATCACTTTTCCTCCAAAAAAAAAGTCCCACAAAAATGGGACAAATTACATTATAAATCAAAATAAGAGAAAACAGAAATGCTATGAGTTGAAATTATTCGCTCTAATAGGGACATATTATGTTCTTTCATTGTCTTCTCCTAAATGCGAGAGGATATCAGATATCCTCTCTATCTTCAAGTATTTTCTTTATCTAAATATGGATAAATTCTTTCTACTTTAGCAAAATTACTCTTCTTTTCTCTATACTTCATATCCTGCTTATATCTCTTACGATAGTATCTACGTCTAGAAGAGAATAATCCTACACCCTTAACAATACTCTTAATACCTTCAACATCATCTGTCTTTTGTGAGTAATATCCATAGCCATAACCATAAGAACCACTGTTATGTCCTCTCTGATATATATAACCATTAAGACATACACCTAAAATATTAACAGAAGTACCCTTTAGAGTATTCATTAAATCTTCAAAGTAATCCTTTTGGCTAATACCAGCTCTAAGAACACAAATTGCAGCTGTACTAACATTTAAAATATTAAGAAGCTCTGATGCAAATGTTAGAGGTGGGGCATCAATTACTATGATATCATATCTTTCCTTTAATTTATTAAGAACATTAGTAAATGATTCTTGTGCAAATACAACAGATGGAACCTTTGGTCTTGTTCCACATGGAAGTAAATGTAGATTTTCGAAATTAGGAATTGGCTGTATTATACACTCATTAAGAGGTACATTATCCATTACAGCATCAACAATACCATAGCCTGCACCTTCGATGTTAAAGAAGGTTTCACAAGATGGCATACGAAGGTCTCCATCAACTAGTAATACTTTATAACCCTGCTGTGCAAATGAAACAGAGATGTTAACCATTACACTAGTTTTACCAATATTCTTTTCAGATGCACATACACTAATTACTCTCTTCCTACCTTTGTTTCCAAAAAGAGCTGTTGATGCAATATGCTTATAACGCTCACTTTCAAATGAGTTTGGTTGATTTAATACAACAGAACCAAAGTATCTTTCATGAGCTTTTCTCTTTAGCATTGGGATCCAGCCAAGGAATGGGATATCTGAAGGAAGCTCTTTTTTAACATCCTCGATTGTATAGAATGCTTTATCATTCCATTCAAGTACAATTGCAAGTAAGCATCCAAGACAAATTCCAGCAAATCCTGCTACTAATAATATCATTGCCTTCTTAGGACTTACTGGCTTTTCAGGAACCTCAGCAAGATCGATTTCACTTACATTATCACTAATTGCACTATCCTTAAGTTTTGCTTCTTGAAGCATCTGCATTAAGGAAACAGACATCTTAGTATAAATTTCAACTTGTGTTTGAAGTTCAGATAGCTGTCTTTCAATTTCAGGAACGGTTTCTAAGAATGCATTATTTTTATCTGCCTCAATATTAATTAACTTAATCTCAAGCTCAGCCTTAATCTTTTGGCACATAGCCTTAGCATATTGAGTAGCTGTAGCTCTATCTGCATCAACCATATCTGTTATTAAAGCTGTTAATGATTTATCTAAAGATTCAATAGATTGATTTAAGTTAAAATATCTACTCTCTTGAGATGAATTTAATATTGATTTAGCAGATGTGCTTTGAGCTGAAAGATTTAATAAATCATATTTTAATACCTCTTCCTGAGCACTTTCAATATCAGCCATTAAAGCCATTACTTTATCATTTGCTTCGATATCACTTTGGCTAATTAATCCTGTATAAGAATTAATTATTGCATCAGCTTTAGCAACCTCAAGTTCTAAAGGAGCTCTTCTCTTTAATAAATAGTTATACTCTAATAAAGCTTCCTTACTATCTTGGGTAACTTGTAAAATATTATTTTTAACTTGGAATTCAGCTAAAGCCCTAGTTGCTTCCTCTGTTTCCTTTAAGTTAATAGGAATTTGAGCATCCAAAAAGTCTAATGATGTCTGTGTTGCTTTTCTTGCAATTTGTGTTAATAACTCATTGTATGAAATAGCAAGTGCATTAGCATAGTCACATGCAAATTCAGGAGAAGAATCAGAAACTGTAATTTCTACAAGACTTGTATCTTTTACTGTTGAGACAGTTACCTTATCTTCCATAGAAATTGCACTTAAAGGCTTTTCAAACTCACTATACTTAGTTCCATCCTTTGTTTGATAGGAATCTAAATCAAGCATAGAAAGTGCATTATTTAAATTCCTTCTACTCTTCATAAGCTCAACTTCAGTTGTAATCTTACTTGAAGAACCCATTGTTGATCCTGATAGCAAGCTAGAGAGAGATGAAGAAGACTCACTTATTGGCTTTACCATTATTGTAACGCTTGCTTCGTATGTTGGAACTGCAATACATAGGTATCCGACAGCAAGAGCTACTGCTACGATAAAAAATAAAATTATCATGAATTTTCTTCTGTAACAGGAAGCAGCTAACTCCAGCAAATCTATTTCATCATTTTCATTTACCATTGGTTTTTCCATATCATTTTTCCTATCAATAAATACTTGGAGCGACTATCGCAAGAGTTGAAGTAACAATTGCGAGAACAGAAGAAACAATTCCAATTACAGCAACAGCTGGCTGTAAGTTCTTAACAAAGTTATCTCTTTCAACTTCAATTACAGCTTCTGCAGGAACTACTTCACTTGCTTTAATTTTGTTTCCATATTTATCACGAATTGTAAAATCATTTTGGCCTTTAGCATCTGTTGAATAACCACCAGCTAAAGTAATGTAATAGGAAGCAGTTTTTCCTGGAACAAATCCATATACACCACTTTTATTTACAGCACCAATTACATTTACAATGAGTTGAGAGAATGGAATAATAAATCTGTCGCCACTCTCAAGCGCCATATTACCCATTTCATCATTACCATATAGTACATCAGCAAAACTAATTGGAATTATTTCACCCTTTCTAATTAAACTTGCACCAGCAAGATCACTTTCAGAGATAAAATATGGATTCATTACTTCCACTAAATCTCTTACTGTATCACCAGTTGAGAATCTAAAGTAGTATGAAGTTGAAGCACTTCCAGAAACGGATGCTGATTTTTGATCATTTAATAAAGCACCCTCAATAGAAACAGAATATAACTCTGACTGTATAGCACTTATGTAGATTATATCCCCATCTAATAAAGTAAGATTATCAATGTTTTCAATAATACTTTCATTATAGCGACCATTTTCAAAACGCTTTAAAATGATTTTGCTACTATCAGCGTTCTTTGAAAAACCACCAGCATATCTATTAATTAAAGCATTTAATTCTTCACCTTCTTCAAGCTGATAGCTACCAGGAATCATTACAGAGCCACCAATTGTAATCAATCTTTCGCGCTCAGTAAAAATAACTGTATCTCCACTCTTTAATACAGGATCAGAGGTTGAATCACCTTCCTTCAATGCTTTATATAGATCATAAGAGATTTCACCATCACTATTTTTTACTATAACATTTCTAGTGCTAGCCATGTTGGTTGCATAACCAATCATATCACTTAATCTAGTA
>NZ_JAXEGN010000051.1:0-2289 GCF_034103065.1 Bullifex sp.
AAGTGTATCGGATGTGGTATTTGTACTACAAAGTGTAAGTTTGATGCCATTACCCTTCATCGTGACCACCCAGAAGCTTCAAAGATGGTCGTTGCTGAGGATAAGTTTAAACACATAATTCCTTATGCAGCTAAACGTGGAGTAAAGATTTTATTTAAGGGCAATAAGAACGATGCATGAGCTTGGAGTAGTCTTTCACTGCATTGACCAAGTAAATAAAATTGCAGCAGAAAATAATGTTAAAAAGATTAACTCTGTTACAGTGGAGATCGGAGAGGTCTCCACTGTTATTCCAGCCCTCTTTGAAGATTGTTGGTCTTGGGCTGTAAAAAAGGAAACTGTTTTAAAGGATGCAAAAATTAAAGTAGAAGTAATTAAAGCAATTACTTATTGTGAGGATTGTAAAAGCGAGTATCCTACAGTTCAATATGGAAAAGTTTGTCCAAATTGTAAGAGTGAAAGGACTTATTTACTAACTGGAAATGAGTTAATTATTAAAGAGATTGAAGCTGTTGAGGTGTAGAATGGATAAAGTAAGAATTATAGAAGTTAAGCAAAGTATCTTTGAAAATAACGATAGAGATGCAGATAAATTAAGAGAAGAACTTAAAGAGAAAAAGACTTTTTTATTAAATTTAATGTCTTCTCCTGGTAGTGGTAAAACTACATTCTTAAAGGGCATTATTAAAAGATTAAAGGATGAAATCTCAATTGGTGTAATGGAAGCTGATATCGATTCCGATGTTGATGCTTTAGCAATAAAGGAAACAGGTGTTAGAGCTATCCAGCTTCATACTGGAGGTATGTGTCATCTAGATGCTTCAATGACAAGACAAGGCATTGAGGAATTTGGTGTTAACGACCTTGATCTGGTAGTACTAGAGAATGTTGGTAACCTAGTATGTCCTGCAGAATTTGATACAGGATCTGTAAAAAATGCAGTAATTCTATCTGTTCCTGAAGGTCATGATAAGCCACTAAAATATCCATTAATGTTTGAGGTTGCACATATCCTTATCATAAATAAAATTGATGTTATTCCTTACTTTGATTTTGACCTCGATAAAGTAAAAGAGTATGCATTAATGAGAAATCCAAAATTAAAGATTTTTACTGTTTCTTCAAAAACAGGTGAAGGATTAGATGAGGTTGCTTCATACATTAAAGCTGAAGTAAATGATTGGATAAAATAAAGTAAAAATGGCGGTGAATAAATTTTTCACTTCACCGCCATACATTATTAGAGACAGGTCTTCTTTAACTCTTCATATAAAGCAGCTGAAGTTAGCTGTTGGTATGGTTGAACGTAGAAAAGAGAAACTACACCAAAGGTTAATGCACCTAAAATGTACCAAGGAATAAAGCTTAATGTTAGTACGAAGGCCCTCCACTTATTTCCACTCATCAGCTTTTTACTCTTTATGAATGCTTCCTGTCTAGAAATATTAGGATCCTCAGAAAGAATGTATGGGATCATAGAGTATTCGTAGTACTTAACTATTCCTGGAACTATAAATAGTAATGACCATAGTCCTATAAAAAGATTCATAAAAAATAATGTATTTACATTTCTCTTATATGATACATCGTAGCCTAAAGCAGTATCAGCAATATTTGCACTCCCATTAAGCGCATTAATTCTAAATTTGCATACTCCTACTTTAAATGGATTAATTAAAAATACTATTAAGATAATAAATAGTGCAAAAGCAATAAATCCAAAGAGTCCTGTAAATATAACTAAAAATGGATTATTTATAAATGCATATCCAATAATATCATCTAGCTTATCGGATTTATGAGTGAGTATGCTTCCTCCTGAAAATACTAATGTAAAGATCGCAGAAATTAATACTGCTTTCCAATAGTTCCTATTTAAGCCGTCTTTAGCTCTTAATTTTAATTCTTTTCTTGTCCACATGATTTTACTCCTAAAATTAAGCTACAAATTATTATAAGGTTAACAAAACTCTTTGTTAATAATTTTGATTCACGATTTTTAAAAGACGGAATAATCCAATGTTCGGATTTAAAAAATAATATTTTTGGTGGTAAAATTATTTTGAATTAAGAAAGAGGAGGTACTATGGCTTATCACGTTCTTGATGAAGCAGATAAATGTTTAGGATGCAAAAAACCAATGTGTCAGGAAGGTTGTCCTATCCATACAAACATTCCAGAAGCTATTAGACTTTTAAAGCAGAGCAAGCTTAATGAAGCTGGTAAAATGCTCTTTGAAAATAACCCACTCACGACTGTATGTGCCATTGTATGTAACCATGAAAGACA
>NZ_JAXEGN010000052.1:0-2378 GCF_034103065.1 Bullifex sp.
TTGATAAAGGTTTAACCCAAAAAGAACTTGCTACTTTAATTAACGTAAGTGATAAAGCGGTATCTAAGTGGGAGTGTGGTAATGGAATGCCTGATTTATCAATACTTCCAAATCTTTCAAAAGTATTTGAACTAGATATAAGTGTCCTCTTAAATGGTGAATTAGAGGAGAATAGTATGAATAATGGAAACTTGAAGAATATTAATTTTTATGTTTGTCCTGAGTGTGGAAATATTGTTACTAGCTTGTCAGAAGGAGAGTTCTCTTGCTGTTCAAGAAAACTTGAAGCTCTTAAACCAATTAAAGCCTCAGAAAATGAAAAGTTAACTATTGAAACTAATGATGGAGAGTTGTTAGTCACATCTGATCATGCAATGGAAAAGGATGGATATATTTCATTTATTGCATATGTTTCTTGTGATACTTTAATTATGAAAAAGCTATACCCTCAATGGGGCGTTAATGTTCGATTCCCATTTGCTCGTCATGGAGTATTTTACTTTTATGACACCAAGAAAGGTTTATTAGTTCAAAGATTTTAACTAATAGCAGTTTGTCAAATCTAGATTTGACAAATCGTGATTTGACAAATGTGTGATCTTTACCTCTATAAATATACAATGTAAAATTATTATTTATGAGAATAGAGAAACTTCCTCCAGGAATTTATGAACAGTTAATAAATCAAGAAGTTCAAGAATCTCTTGAAAAGATAGACTCCCAATTAACAAAGAAAGATAAAATTGATGAAGGGCTTTCTTCAATTGTTTTGAGTCAGTATGTTAAAAATGCTGTAAGAGAAGCTCTTGATCAAACAAGTAATACTAAAGAACAATTTAAGCTTGTAAATGATATTGTTTCGTTACTCTCAACTAAAGTCGATGAATCATTTAACAATTATAGATTAATGGATGAAAATCAATCCCTTGTCGAGATAAAACAACGACAAGAACTATTACTTCCTGAAAAGAAAAGGCCTTTATCTTCTTTAACTCATAGTTATTTATTTACAGGTGATACTGATATGAAGCTTGTAAATGAATTAAATAGAGAAATAGTTACAGCTGATAGAATTGACATGCTTGTTTCATTTTTAAAGGTAAGTGGACTAGACATGATTAGAAGCTCTTTACAATCATTTACTAGTAGAGGTGGAAAGCTAAGAATAATCTCTACTACATATATGGGAGCTACGGATTTAAATGCAGTTAAACAATTATCTATGCTACCTAATACCGAAATAAGAATTTCTTATGATACTAAGCATACTAGACTTCATGCTAAATCATATATGTTTTATAGAGATACAGGATTTAATACTGCTTATATTGGATCTTCTAATTTATCTGGTGCTGCAATAACTGATGGAAGAGAATGGAATGTAAAAATTACATCTACTGATCAACCTGATGTGTTTCAACAAATGCAAAGTACATTTGATATCTATTGGAATAATGATAGTTTCACTCCATACACAATTGAAGACTTTGATAAATTAAAAGAAGCATTAAGTAGTGAAAGGCAAATTAAAGAAAAATCAGGAAAGAGTTTTTTTAGTTTTGATATTCAGCCTTATCCTTTCCAACAGGTAATATTAGATAAGCTGGAAGCAGAACGAGTATTAAACAATAATTCTAGAAACCTTGTTGTTGCTGCAACAGGTACTGGAAAAACTGTAATTTCAGCATTTGATTATCGTCGTTTTAGGGAAAATCATCCGGGTAAAAGGAACAGCTTATTATTTGTAGCTCATAGAGAGGAGATCCTTTTACAAAGCCGTTATTGCTTTAGAACCATACTTAAGGATCCTAATTTTGGAGATATGCTTGTTGGAGATTACAAGCCAGAGCAAACTGATTATTTATTTGCATCTATACAATCTATTAACTCTAAAAATTTAACAGAAAGGCTGTCTCCTGATTATTATGATTTTATCATTGTTGATGAATTTCACCATGCTTCAGCCGTATCATATCAGGACCTTCTTTCCTATTTTAAACCAAGGGTTTTACTTGGATTAACTGCTACTCCAGAGAGAATGGATGGTGAAGATATATTGAAATACTTCGATGGTCAGCATTTTGCTGCTGAAATACGTCTTGGTGAAGCTATTGATAGACAGCTGCTATGTCCTTTTCATTATTTTGGTGTTAGTGATGGTACAGACCTGTCTACATTAAAATGGACAAGAAGCGGATATGATACTGAAGAACTTGAAAAAATTTATGCTATAGATGAAATAGCTGCTAAGAAGAGAGCTACGTTAATAATTAATACTCTCGAAAAATATATTAATGATCTTTCTACTATACATTGCATAGGATTCTGTGTTTCACAAGCTCATGCTAAATTTATGGCAGATTTCTTTTGTTTGAATG
>NZ_JAXEGN010000053.1:0-2802 GCF_034103065.1 Bullifex sp.
CTTTCCTATATTTCAATTCGTGATGATGAATTAGCAATTAATAGCTGTGAAAAGCTTAGAGCAAATGGTATTAACCATACATTTGAAATTATTTCTAAAGGTGATGATGGAGTCTTAGCAATTGGTGAAGCTGGTGAAAAATGTGTTTACTCAGCTGCAGTTTTCTCAAGTGATAATAAAGAGTACTTTTCACTCTCTCTTGGTGCTGTTTTTGGGATGAAAAACCTAAAGGCTATTTCTGTTTTAAAAAAGGGTAGTGAAATAAAAGAAGATGGAAAAGTAAAAAAGAAGATTAGTAAATCTAGTATTGCTAAAAAGCTTAGAAGAGAGGGCTCTGCCGCTTTAGTTGATATGGCTTTTAACTATGGCTGGATTAATAGTAATTATTTTGATAGCGATAAGGACCCTAGAGCGCTTCATTTAGATGGATTTTGCCAAAGTAAAATAGTTGCTGCTTCTTCTGATGCATGTAAAAATTGTTTGATTTCTTGTAGACGTAATGATATGAAGGGCTTCCCTTGTCCTGGGTATAAGGAGTGTATTGCTCTTGGCTCAGCACTTGGTTTTTACTCATTTGATAAAATCTTTAGATTTACTCAAACTTGCTTTTTATATGGGCTCTCTCCATATGAGGTTGGTTTATTACTTTCAAGTCTAAAAAAATGTAGTGGTTTACCATTTAATTATCCACAACTCATTGATGCAGATGAAGCAGAGGTTGTTAGAATAATATCTTTAATTGGTCAAAAGAAGGGAATTGGAGAGGTAGTTTCAAAAGGCTTTGAAAAAGAAATAACAATGCAAGGTAGACCATTGCTATATGATTTAAGAGGCTGTGGTATCCAAGCTATTTTCTCTCTTTATGGTGAGGGAGAGGCCTCATACCCTGATTTAATTTTAGGTCTTACAAAAAAGTATGACTCATTTAATGTTGGATACATCGCTGGATATTTAAGAGTTTATAGCCACGCATTTATAAAAAAGGGTATCCCGCATATTTATCCAATTCCACTGTTATATGAAAAGCTATTTAAAGCTTCAATTAACAATAGAGCCTTATTAAAATTTAAGTTAAATCATTTTTCTATTTTGGGTCTTAAAAGTAACGATTTACTTAAGCTTGGACTAGATCAAATGAATTGTTATGATGAGAAAAGAAAGACAATTAACCCTATCCCATCAATTTTTATTGATGATATAAAAGATGATGGAAGTGAGCTTAATTTTGTTAAGCTAATAAGTGGCTATAATTTGGCTATTTCGGAAATATCACGATAAGACAATTTCTTTGATTGTTTTTCCATTTACCTTTTTTATCTTGATAGAATTATCTTTTATTACACCATAGGTTGCACCCTCTTCACTTCTAGGTCTAGAGAGACTTCCTGGATTTATATAGTATACACCGTTTTCTTTATATAAATGAGGAGTGTGGGAATGCCCGGTAATTACAATATCTCCTTCCTTTATTTCAATTGGACTTTCACAAAAAATATGTGAGTGGTAAATAAAGATATTTCTATTTTGATATTTAGTTAATGAATACATTGGAGGGATTGCTAGGTTTAAATCCTTAAAGTCCCAAAGGCTATCGCAATTTCCTCTTACGCAGACATATCTTAAAGGAGCACTTTGTAGAACTTGTGTGAACTCTAAAGAGGAAGGTACTAAGTCGCCTGCAATTAATAATAGAGAGGCATTGTCCTGACTTGCGAGATTTATAATAAACTTTAAAGCTTCAATATCGCTATGTATATCAGAGGTAATGTAAATTTTTTCTTCCATAAAGTTAATTATATTCTCCAAAAAAGGTAATGAAAATGGTGTAACCAAGTTGTTGTTACTTTTATTATATTTTTATATGATTAATATATGAGGATGATATTAGCTTAGGAGTGTAAAAATGGAAGAACGTTTTATAACGCTTAGAGATGGCCACAGATTGTTTTTTCGCTTATGGTGTCCTGAAACAGAGCCAATAGCCACAATTCATATTCTGCATGGAATGGCTGAGCATTCTCTCCGTTATAATGATTTTGCTCTTTATTTAAATTCTCTTGGCTTTGTTGTCTATGCTCAAGACCATAGAGGACATGGGTTTACAAAGGAAGAGAATGAAAAAGGTTGGTTTGCAGATCGTGAAGGTTGGCTTACTGTAGCAAAGGATTCATTCGAACTTGACCGTGTAATCTTCAATGAATTTGAAGATCTTCCTCACTATTTAATGGGACACAGTATGGGCTCTTTCATGGCTCGTAGTGTTATTACTATGCATCCATCTGAATTTGATGGCTTGATTATTATGGGCTCAGGAGCATCAAAAGGTATTGTAGGGAAGATAGGAAAGTCTCTTGCGTTAAGCATGGCTAAAAAATATGGTTCACGACTTCCTAACAGTAAGCTTGATAAACTCAGCTTTGGTTCTTTTAATTCTAAAATAAAAAATCCCCGTACCCCTTTTGATTGGTTAAGTCGTGATGAAAAAGAAGTTGATAAATATATAAATGACCCACTTTGTGGTTTTATTTGTTCTTCTATGTTCTACTCTGATTTAATTGATGGAATTGAGATGGCTAACGATGTTAATTTAATGAAAAAGATTCCATCATCTCTTCCAATTTTAATTATTTCAGGTGATGCTGACCCTGTTGGTGGCTATGGTAATGGTGTTAAGAAGTTTGCTCAGAACTATAAAAAAGCTGGGATAAAGGATGTTACCCTTAAGCTCGTTGAGGGTGGAAGACACGAAATTTTGAATGAGACAGATAAACAGGATACCTATAATTTTATAGGTTCTTGGTT
>NZ_JAXEGN010000054.1:0-4165 GCF_034103065.1 Bullifex sp.
GTTTTAGTAACACACTTAGAATTAACCATATGACGATTTTATCATAGAAAATAGCTTGATTAATCATATTTATTTACTCTTTTTGATTATATCATCATACTATGACAACATTATTATTGTTCGTTATTTACATATCTTTTATCAGTC
Source organism: Bullifex sp. (assembly GCF_034103065.1). Lineage (NCBI taxonomy): Bacteria > Pseudomonadati > Spirochaetota > Spirochaetia > Spirochaetales > Spirochaetaceae > Bullifex > Bullifex sp. The sequence goes on from NZ_JAXEGN010000054.1 coordinate 148, forward strand.
TTGGCCTTCCTGACTCTATCTTAGGGTCAGCTTGGCCAATTATGTATCAAGAGTTAAATGTTCCTGTATCGTATGCAGGAATAATTGCTATTATTATTGCCTTTGGAACAATTGTTTCAAGCTTGCAAAGTGACAGATTAACATTAAAACTGGGAGCTGGTAAGGTTACTGCTTTAAGTGTATTATTGACTGCTTTTGCCCTCTATGGATTTTCAATTTCCTCAAGCTTCTGGATGCTTTGTTTATTTGCTATACCTTATGGCCTAGGGGCTGGTAGTGTTGATGCTTGCTTAAATAACTATGTAGCTCTTCACTATAAGGGATGGCACATGAGCTTACTGCATTGTATGTGGGGAGTAGGTGCTGTTACTGGACCTAATATTATGGCATTTGCATTAACAAGAAACTTGGGGTGGAATAAAGGCTATCTATATATTTCAATCTTGCAAATGATATTAACAGCTATTCTTTTCTTTAGCCTTCCTATTTGGAAAAAGAGAGAAAAGGTAGTAGATGGCAAAGAAGCTAAAACCTTAACTCTTAGAGAGGTTGTTAAAATAAAGGGCGTAAAGGAAGTTTTGATATGTTTCTTTTGCTATTGTGGTGTTGAGCAAAGTGCAGGGCTTTGGGCTAGTTCATATTTAAATTTATATAAGGGCGTTAATGCTGAGGAAGCAGCACGCTTTGCCTCTATGTTCTTTATTGGAATTACTGTTGGTCGTGGTTTAAATGCTTTTATTGCAATGCATTTAACTGATAAAACAATGGTTAGAATAGGTCTTGTTATAATAGCAATCGGGCTTATTTGTATGTTTATCCCTGGCCCTGCCTTGCTATCATTATGTGGTCTTATTCTAATAGGCCTTGGATGTGCTCCAATTTATCCAAGTCTAATTCATGCAACACCAACATCTTTTGGTGCTGATAAATCACAAGCTGTAATTGGCATACAAATGGCATTTGCCTACATTGGTGTACTTGCTTTACCGCCTCTATTTGGTGTTATCGCAGACATTACTTCAATTGCTTATTTACCAATTTATATAACAATTTTATTTCTTGTGATGTTATTTTCTTTTGAAAGACTTCAAAAGAAGATTAAATAATTTCACCTTTCCATGAGTTAATTCCTCCAAATTCAATGATAGATGTATATCCTAGCTTTGAGAGTTTGGAGGAAGCTTGTTTACTTCTATTTCCACTTCTGCAATATACAAATATTAATTGGTCTTTATTAGGAAGCTCTTTTATAGTGTTTTTTCCAATTGTTTCATTTGGAATATTTATGGCCCCTTTGATGTGTCCTGACTCATATTCACTCTTTGTTCTTACGTCTAAAATAATATAATTATTAGAATCATTCATCATTTTCATAGCTTCATCAGAAGTAACACTTTTATAGCTTGCGTTTATGCAAGATATGAAAGAAAGCGAGAGCATTAAAAATAAAAATATTCTTTTCATACTATTATCTTACTATTTTATTCCCTTATTGATAATCTTTATATATGAGAAGAAAAGATAGAGAAGTAACAAATAGAGAAGATATTTTAAGAATTGTTAATGATGCAAAGTATTTGCACCTTGCTCTTTTTGATGGAGAGTACCCATATATTGTTTCAATGCACTATGGTTTTGTAGATAGTGACCCAATAGTTTTCTATATGCACTCAGCAAAAGAGGGGCATAAGATTGATTTAATCAGAAGTAATTGTAATGCAGCTATAACTCTTGAATGTAATGTAATACTTCAAGAAAGTTCAAATGCTTGCTCATATACTTCAACGTTTTCATCAATATTTGCAAAGGGTAAAGTTTTTCTTGTAGAAGATAATGAGGAGAAAAAGAAAGCTTTAGAGTTAATAATGAAAAACCAAAGTGGTAAGCATTTTGATATTAAAGATAATATGGCTTCTTCTGTAGCAATTATCAAGTTTGTAGCAACAGAGCTTAGTGCAAAGGAAAAGAAGTGATAATAAGAAAGATTAAGGAAAGTGAAATTAATCAATTAGAGAGCTTTTTATATGATGCTCTTTATGTTCCTGAAGGTGCTTTACCATTTGACTATGACATAATCTATAAACCTGAACTTCAGGTTTATATTTCTGAGTTTGGAAAAGAAATTAGCGATGTTTGTCTTGTTTGTGCTCTTGATGATAAGTTAGTCGGTGCAGTTTGGGGACGTATCATGGATGATTATGGACACATTGATGATGATACTCCTTCACTTTGTATATCAATAAAAGATGGTTATAGAGGAAAGGGTATTGGTACTAATCTTTTAAATGGCATTGAAAAGGTTTACCATGATATGGGTTATAAACGTCTTTCTCTTTCATGTCAAAAAGCAAATAGGGCTGTAAACTTATATAAAAGACTTGGATATAGAGTTTTTGAAGATAAAGGGGATGAGTACATAATGGTACTCGATTTATAAGTTATGAAGGTAAAGAAAATTGCAATTGTAAGTCTATCAAAAGGAATTTTGGGTGAGGACTTCGTTTCTCATGAAGTAAAGCTAGGTGAAGAAAGAATTAAGAATCTAGGTATTAATCTTTGTTATATGCCTAATGCTTTAAAGGGTTTAGAGTATTTAGAAAACCACCCAGAAAAGCGTGCAGAAGATTTAATTAATGCCTTTTCAGATCCTACTATCGATATGATTTTATGTTCAATTGGTGGGGACGATACTTATCGCTTGCTTCCATATCTTTTTGAAAATGATGAGTTAAAAAAGGTTATTAATCCTAAAATCTTTTTAGGTTTTTCTGATTCAACAATTAACCATTTCATGCTTAATAAACTAGGTGTAAAAACCTTTTATGGACAATCTTTTTTATCTGATGTATGTGAGTTATCTAGCACTATGCTACCTTATACAGAATATTATTTTAAAGAATTACTAACAACAGGAAAAATTGAAAAAATAGAACCGTCTCCTGTTTGGTATGATTCACGTTCTGATTTTAGTTCAAATGCTATTGGTACTATTACAAGTAGCCATCAAAATGAAGGCTTTGTGCTTTTGCAGGGTAGTCCAACTTTTTCAGGTAAAATATTGGGTGGTTGTATTGATACAATTTATGACATCTTTGATAACACAAGATATAAGAACTCTCCAATTCTTTGTGAAAGATATAAACTATTCCCTTCTATTGAAGAGTGGAAAGGCAAAATACTATTACTTGAAAGTAGTGAAGAAAAAGCTTCTCCTGAAAAGTATAGAACTATGATTAAAACACTAAAGGATTATGGAATTTTTAAAGTAATTAGTGCTCTTTTAATAGGTCAACCTATGGATAGAACCTATGAATCTGAATACATACAAATATTAAAAGACGTTATTGATGATGAGTCATTACCAATTGTTACAAATATTAATGTAGGACATTCTTTACCAAGATGTATTATTCCATTTGGTGTAATGTCTCATATTGATGTAGATAAGCAGGTGATTGAGTTTGAATATTAAAGAAAGAGCTAAGGAATTAAAAAGCAAAATACCTGTAGTTTTGCTATCACTTAAGGATAGTAGAACACCTTGGTATGCAAAAATATTAGCTGCTTTAACTATTTCTTATGCGCTTTCTCCTATTGATTTAATCCCTGATTTTATTCCTATTCTTGGGTATTTAGATGATATTATTATTCTTCCATATTTAATTTTATTAACAATGAAATTAATACCTCAAAAAGTATGGGAAGAAAATATTTTAAAAGGTGAAAACTTGAAACTACAAAAGAAGTGGTACTATTCTCTTCTAATAATAGCTATATACATAATCTTGATTATTTGTATTTTGATTAAAATTTTTTAATTATATATAATGTAATTAAATAAACTAGCCAAGTTTATTGATTTCATGGTTTTAAATGAATATTTTTAAGCATTTTACTTCTATTATTCATAGGAGGTAATAAAAGTTAAGAGGTAGTAAGTCTTAGTAGTACTATCTCGCCTATGAATAAGTTTTGAGGTAAATAATAATGAAAATAAAATACACTAAAGAGGAAATAG
>NZ_JAXEGN010000055.1:0-28205 GCF_034103065.1 Bullifex sp.
AGCTGAAACAGGTGCTGATTTCACAATCACAAATGGTGGTGGTATCAGAGCTTCAATCAACCCAGGTAAGGTTACTCTTGGTGATGTTAACAACGTACTCCCATTCACAAACATTGTTGCAGTATGTGAAATCACAGGTGCTCAGGTTTATGAAGCTCTCGAGTATGGTTACAGAATGATTCCTGAGACTAACGGTGGATTTACTCAGACAGACCTTAAGGTTGTATATTCTAAGTTCAGCCCAGCTGGCTCAAGAATTAAGAGAGTAGTTCTTCCTAACGGAAACATTATCGATAAGAACGCTACATACACAGTTGCTACAAATGATTTCTTAGCAGCAGGTGGTGATGGCTTCACAATGTTTGGTAGGGTTGTTCAGGAAGGCAGACAGCTTAACGAAGTATTTGCTGATTACCTCGCAAAGGTTTACCCAGTAAAATAAGCATAAGCTTAATTAATAGTTGACCGCTTCTTAATTGAGGCGGTCTGTTTATATCTTCTGTTAAGTTTAATAATACTTTTATTGATAAAGGATAGTTAACTCAAATAATGCGATATAGCGCAATAGGGCTATTTAAAACGCATTAACTAAAATAAATGGTATTTTATACTTTGAGTTTTATGGTATTCCTATTTTATTCTTTTTTGATAAGATAGAAATTAAATTGTATTTATATTTTTCATTAGGTTTATTATTTACAAAAAAGAATTTTAATAATTATTTATATTGTAATATGATAAGTATAATAATAAATTTTTTTTCAAATTTCTAATAATTTTTTTTGAATATGTGTTGACTCTTTTTTTATAATAACGTATATTACTACTCGTTGCTGATAAAAAGCATTCCCCTTTAGCTCAGTCGGTAGAGCAGCGGACTGTTAATCCGCCTGTCGCAAGTTCAAATCTTGCAGGGGGAGCGAGCCTCGGATAATCTCCGAGGTTTTTTTGTATTATTAGAAATATGATTTATTTATTTTTGAAAGAGTAAAAAAAATAAGCGGCAACTAGTGCCGCTTTGAAAGTATTTATCTTTGTGTCCAATATTCTCTTGGAACAGGATCACAACCATCCCAAATAATTTGTCTGAAGTGGGTTGGGTCTGTATTACCTTCGGTGTTAATAAAGAGTATCTGGCTCTTACTATCGATTCCTAGGTGCTCGATTAAATCTTTACACATATCCTTTTCTGTTAGAATTGAATAAAGCGCACCAAGTGTAACTGCTCCTGACTCACCAGAGATTACCATTGGATCATCCTTTAATGGTGTTGCTAAAATTCTCATACCACGTGCAGCAATGTAATCTGGAACTGAAATATAAGCATCAACTAATTCTTTTAATACTGTCCAAGCAATAGGAGAAGGCTCACCACATGCAAGACCTGCCATGATGGTATCAAGATCACCTGTAACTGTATGTGGCTCTCCATCATTGATTTTTGCTGACTCATATATACAAGCTGCTTTATTTGGTTCTACAACAACAAACTTAGGCATATCATCTTTGAAAAGTGATGCATAGAATCCGATAACTGAAGCTGCTAATGCTCCAACTCCAGCTTGTACAAATACGTGAGTAGGCTTGAAGTAACCCATACCTGAAAGCTGTTCTTGAGCTTCAAGAAGCATTGTTGTATAACCTTGCATAATCCAAGTTGGTACCTCTGTATATCCTGGCCATGATGTATCACTGATGATTTCCCAACCATTTTCTTTTGCGTCGATTGCAACTTGTCTTACAGCATCATCATAGTTACCATCTACTACTGTTACTTTAGCTCCAAAAGCTTTAATTGCATTAATTCTTGCTTCACTAGTTTCTTTATGAACATAAATATTACATTTATGGCCTAGCATACGTGATGCCCATGCGATACCTTTACCATGATTACCATCAGTAGCTGAAGCAAATGTAATAGTTCCGAGCTTTTCGTGGCATTCTTTGCTGAAAAGATATTTATAACTCATCTCTTCATCTGAAAGACCTAATTTTTTCTGTAAGAAACGATAAATAGCAAATGAGCCACCCATTACCTTAAAGCTATTTAATTCAAGTCTCTGTGATTCATCTTTAATAAAGATGTTTTCAACACCTAACATCTCTGCTAAATGAGAAAGAGGATATAAAGGTGTTTGTTTGAATGTTGGAATCTGGCGATGAAAGTTTCTTGCTGTTCTAGCAATATTAACATTAAATAACTTATCTGCTGGTGAAGTATCCTTTTTATCATACGTTTTAAGGATATATTCGAAATCTAACTTATCTGCGTTCATATATATCTCCCGTTTTCGGCTATAATATAAACATTATATTAAATAGAATCAATATCTAAAAAATAATTATGCTAAAATTATTAAATACTCATATTTTTTTAAGAAAATTTAGTAAATCGGAAAATATTATAGTAATTAAAAGACATTTATTGTAAAAAATTTATTAAAATACTAATGAATAATAAAAAAAATACATTTTAAATAAAAATTAATAAAAAAAATCTTTTAAAAACTAAAATATAGTATAAACTGATTTTTATGGAATCTAGATCATTATTTGAATTAAACGGGAAAATGCCTCCGCTTAAGAATGCTGTTCCAATTGCAGCACAGCATCTTGTAGCGATGATAGTAGGGTGTGTTACTCCTGCAATTATTATTAGTTCAGTTGCAGGATTAGAAGAACAAATGAGAATTGTACTTATTCAATCTTCTCTAGTAATGGCTGCCATTTCAACGCTTCTTCAATTATTTGGTATTACAAAGTTCTGTGGTGCAAAGCTCCCTGTTATTATTGGTGTTTCATTTGCATACCTTTCAAGCATGAAGGGTATTTGTGAAACATTTGGACTGGCATATGTATTTGGGGCTCAACTTGTTGGTGGTATAGTTGCAATTATTTTTGGTATAATTTCTAAAAAGATTGTAAAGTTCTTTCCTCCTTTAATAACAGGTACTGTAGTATTTACTATCGGACTTTCACTTTATCCTACAGCTATTACTTATATGGCAGGAGGAAGTGGAAACCCTGACTTTGGTTCATTAACAAACTGGGGAATAGCAATTTTTACATTAATAATTGTTACAATCTTAAACCACTATGGTAAAGGCTTAAACTTGCTAGCATATTAATAGGTATTATTTGTGGTTATATCGTTTCATTATTCTTTGGTCTTGTTGATTTCTCAGCAATCGGACGAGCCGATTACTTTGCTCCATTACAAATAGTTCCTTTTGGAATTAAATTTGAATTTTCATCAATTTTGACAATGTCAATTCTATTTATAATTAATAGTGTGCAAGCAATTGGTGACTTTAGTGCTACTACAATGGGTGGATTAAATAGAGAGCCATCAAGTGATGAGATAAGAGGTGGTATTATCGGATTTGGTGTTTCAAATGTATTATCATCACTTTTAGGAGGTCTTCCTAATGCTACATATTCACAGAATGTAGGTATTGTATCAACAACTAAGGTAGTAAATAGAAAGGTACTTTCACTATGTGGTATTTTCTTATTGGTAGCAGGCTTAATGCCTAAGTTTAGTGCCTTCTTAACAACAATACCACAATGTGTATTAGGTGGTGCTACAGTATCTGTATTTGCATCAATCGCAATGACTGGTATGAAGTTAGTAACTACACAAGAAATGGACTATAGAAATACTTCTATCGTAGGCTTATCTGCTGCACTTGGTATGGGGGTAAGCTTAGTAAAAGAAAGCTTAGCTCAATTCCCTCAATGGGTTACTATGGTATTTGGCTCATCCCCAGTAATTATTGCTGCATTCGTTGCAATTATTCTGAATTTAATACTCCCTAAAAAACTTAAGTAAATAAGAGGGGCTCAACTGAAGTGAGCCCCTAATTTCATTAGTTAAACTGTTTTATAATTGAAGAAATATCACTAAGGTGTTTATCCATTTCTTCTTTTGTTGAAGCTTCTAATACTATTCTAAGATAAGGCTCAGTATTACTCTTTCTAACATTGAACCACCAGGTATCAAACTCAATTCTATAACCATCGAAATCTAGAACCTTATTAGCTTTTTCCTCAACTACATATCTTTGATAAAGAGCATTAATAGCAGCATCTTTATTTTCTAGCTTGAAGTTTACTTCACCACTATTTTGATACTTAATGATTTCATCAATCAGCATAGAGAGTGTTTTTCCTTCTCTCTTTAGATCAGCAACAACTGATAATACGAGGAGGGATGCATAAACACCAGAGTCACAATTACCAAAATCTCTAAAATAATAATGACCTGCAAGCTCACCACCAAAAATACCATTAATTTCTCTAATCTTTAGTTTAGCAAATGCATGTCCAACTTTCCAAGTTGTTACATTAAATCCAAGCTTTTCAAGGTACTCTGTTGTTGATCTACTTGTTCTAATATCTTGTAAAACATTACCTTTTTCTTTCTTTGAATAATAAAGGCCAATAACTGCTGTAATGTAGTCTGGTTGGATAAATCTACCTTTTTCATCGATGAACATTACTCTATCTGCATCACCATCATAGATTACACCACAGTCAGAGTGGTCAGCTACAACCTGCTTCATTAAGTCTTTACAGTTTTCAACTTCTAATGGATTTGGTTCGTGAGCAGGGAAGGTGCCATCAAAGTGGTCATAGAGGTAGTTAATGTTATCATTATACTCCTTTAATACATCCTTAATAACTAAGTTAGCCATTCCGTGTGATAAATCCATAGAAATCTTTAAGTTAGAAAGGTCTGTAACACTCTTTCGTAAGAAAGCTACATAGCTATCCTTAACATCACTTCTATCAATTACTTTACCTTTTACTTCTTTAACAACAACTTCACCTTCATTTACAAGTTTCTCAAGGTCTTTTAATCCTGTTTCACCACCTACAGGAAGAGCTCCCTTTCTACTGATTTTTAATCCATTGTATTTTGGAGGGTTGTGGCTTGCTGTGATTTGTACAGATGCTGATGCATCGAGGAAAGTGGTTGCAAAATAAACCATTGGAGTTGTTGCAAGACCTAAATCATAAACATCTGCACCACTATCTGTAATACCTTTTAATAGTGCATCATGTATTTCATCTGAACTAACTCTAACATCACGACCTACTGCAACAAAACTTGCATTTAAGAGAGAAGGGAGGAAATATCCAACCTTATATGCAGTGTTCTTGTCAAAATCAACATTGTAAATGCCACGAATATCATAAGCTTTAAATGCGCCCATTCTTTAACTCCTTAACTATTTTCTCAAATTCTTTACTGCTAATTAACTCAAAATAAATTAACTCTCCACTGTCTAACTCTACCTGAGTTACAGTTTTTGCAAAAAGAGCAGTAATTTTTCCAACCTTTGATAAAGGTTCTTTAGCTTTTGATCTAATTACTCTTTCTGCTTCAGAGCGTCTTACTGTAGTAATACTTTTTATACTACTTGCTTTAAATGTCATATCAAAGCGAACATATTCAACTTTATTTTTCCTTTGGATTGTGTATCCTAAAAAAGTTGGAAGTCGCTCAAAGTCCTCAAGATAAAAAGAATCACTAAAGGCACATAAAAATACACCATATTCTCTTAAGATTCCCTTGTTGGTTCCAAACCAAGTTGAAAATGTCCTCCAACCAATTTTACTATTTAGTTGTGCTTCCTTTTCTTTAATAAATTCTATAGCTTCTTTGTCCATTAGAATATTCCAAATTTAAATTATGATATATTATATCAAAATTATGGAAGAGTTTGTAAAAAAAGATTTTGCTAAGATTCTTAAAGCAAATGCACTTGAAGCAAGAAGGTGGATGAATCTTAGCGACAGCAATGTTGCTAGAATTTATGATCGTAATTTAGATGCACTACCTGTTACAGTTGAGTTATATGGTAAGTATGCAAAGATTGTAAACTATAGTGATATTGAAGATGAAAAAGTTAAAGAAGAAACAATAGATATTGTTTCTAGAATGGTTTATGTAGAAAGAGATAAAATTATTTACCAGGATAGAAAAAAGAGAGAGCAAAAGGAACAGCATGAAAAATTAGATGAAGAGGCTGTTATTGTAAAAGTAAAGGAAAATGGCCTTGAATTTATATGTGATTTAACAACACACATCGATACAGGATTGTTTTTAGATCATGTAAATACTAGATTACTTGTGAAGGAAAATGCTGTAGCTTTAAAGGTATTAAATCTTTTTTCATACACTGGTTCGTTTTCAGTTTATGCAGCTGCTGGCGGTGCTGATAGTGTTACAAGTGTTGATTTATCTAATACTTACTGTGAGATTGCAAGAGAAAATTTAAAAAATAATGGTTTTTTGAGTACTCAAAATTATCCAGTTATTAGCCAAGACGCAACTGTTTTTGTTAATCAAGCTATTGAGAAGAATGAAAAGTGGGATTTAATTATTTTTGATCCTCCTTCATTTTCAAATTCTCACAAAATGGCACAGCCTTTTGATGTAAAAAAGGATGCAAATATCTGGTTTTATAAATTAAGTAAGATATTAAAGCAGAAAGGGATATTGATTTTTTCAACTAATTTAGCTACTTTCTCTTTGGATAAATCTAAACTTAAAAGTGCATATAAGATTACTGAGATAACAGATGATGTAAGGCCTATAGGTTTTTCTTCAAAAAAAAGTGGGAAATCTAGAGTATATCTATTTGAAAAGATGCAAGATGCATCAGAAAGTATTATCAGTAATAGTAGTATAAGGAAAAGAGAAGTGGAAAAGGTTAAGGATGAGGATTTTGAGAGATTAGTCCTCTCAATGGATAAGGAAGAAGAAGATAAAAAATTCTATGATAAGAATGATAAAAAGCCTTTAAAGGATAGAGAAAGATCTAATTTTAGGGATGAAAAATCTAAAGGCGATAGACCTCGTCGTTATCAAGATGATAGAAAATCTTTTAACAAAGATAGAGATAGACGTGGTAATGAGGATAGACGTTCTTTTAATCGTGATAATGATAGAAAGAACTTCAAAAGAGGGGATGAGAGAAGATCATATAGAGATTTTGATGATAGGCCTTCCTTTAGAGATGATAGAAGTAAATTTAGCAGAGAAGATAGACCTTCAAGACCACGTTTTGAGGATAAACCTCGTTATGAAGATAGATATTCTCGTCCTAGATTCGATGATAAAGAAAGATTTGATGATCGAAGAAGGGATAATAAAAGAGATGAGAGACCTTCTTTTAATCGTGATGATAGAAAATTTAACTCAGATAGAAGAGTTAATAAAAATGATAGAAGAGGTGTTAGACCTTATGGCTATGACTCAATTCGTGAAAGTCGTGGTAGAAAAGAAGAAAATGACTTCTTCTGGAGAGATGATGAATAATGGTGGCGGGATGATAAATCCCGCTTTTTTAATTAGCAAAAAGAAGTTCTGCTTTGTTTTCTAAAACTAATGAAGCAGCTCCTCTTGCAGAACCAAATTCTCTAAGTTTAGCTTGTTCTACTAAAATGTGACTTCCTGGAAGTTCAACCGTCATCTTTGACTCCATGTTTTCTCGAAGCTTTGAAACTAAATACCTGCTACTACAACCTAAAGCACCACCAATAATTACTTTTTTAGGGTTTATGATATCGCAAATTTCACCAATTCCTTTTGAAAGCGGGGTAACTAAGGTATCTAAAGCAGCCATAGCACAGCTATCATACTCATCTGCAAGCTTACAAATTGTAATTGCATCGACTTTGATGTCAGGACAGTTTAATCTTGTGGATAAATATTTTTTTTCTTTTCTTAGTTCGTTTGCTTTTCTTTCTAATGCTTCACTATTTGCAAGAGTTAATAAGCACCCTCTTTTTCCACAGTCACAAAGAGGTCCATTTTCATCTACTACAATGTGAGAAATACGTCCTGCAGAGAAGGTGTCTCCATATAAAAGTCTTCCATCAATAAAGATAGCAGATCTTATTCCATGACCAAGACCAATGTAAATTAAATTTTTCTCACCTTCAGGATTAGCATATCTAAATTCAGCAAGACCTGCTGCAGTAAATCTATTAACAGAATAAACCTTTAGATTTAACTCTTTTGATATTATTGCACCAACATCAATAGGATCATGCCACTTTAAATCATTTACGATCATGATTTTATTTTGATATGTATCTATAATACCTGGAAGACCTAAACCTATTGCAGGTAGTGTGTATTCATCACAAGTTGAAAGTATCTTTTTTATTTCATAAAAGAAGCTTTCGAACATAGAATCTGGAGTTAGATTTTTAACTTCTTGACCTATATATTTATCAACAACTTTTCCTGATAGTGTAGTTTTTACAAAACTCCAAGCCTCTCCATCAAAGCTAGCACCTATTGCATTCCACTTTGAATCATTTAGTCGTAAGCCTAATCCAGGTCTACCACGTCTACCATTATCTTCAGCTTCTGTTTCTTCAACTATAGATTTTTCTATTAATTCACTAACTACATATGAAACTGTAGTTTTTGAAATACCAAGCTCCTTTGCAATATTTGCTCTTGATAAGCCTGGATATGTAAAAATTGTATCAATTATGTTTTTGTAATTGACAAATTCTAAATCCTCAAACCTCATATTTTAATTGTAATGTACTTAAGTGAAGGACGCAAGGATTTAAATATTATTGAGATAAAAACTTTCAATAAAATAAATTAAATATATGAAAAAATGAATTAAAAAATAATTTGTAAAATTGATTGACTAATTCGAAAAATGTGGTAGTCTAAAAATATAGGAGAGAAAAAAGTGAGGAAAGTTGGTTTTGGAATCATCGGCCTTGGCGTAATTGCTGAAACTCATTTTATTGCAATTGAGAAAAATGAAAATTGTGAGTTTGTAGCAGCATTTGATGCAGTACCTGGTAAGGCAAAAGCTTTTTGTGAACGCCATGGAAAGGGTAAGGCATATGATGATTTAGAGAGCTTTTTAAACGATAGTGAAATTGAAGCTGTAACAATCGCAACACCATCAGGTTATCACCTTGAACCTGCTCTTGCAGCAATTAGACACAAAAAACATGTAATTATTGAAAAACCAATGGAAATTACAGCTGAGAGAGAAGAATTAATTATTAATGAAGCTAAAAAAGAAGGTGTAATTGTTACTGGCGTATTCCAATCAAGATTCTATGATGCTCCACGCTTGATTAAGAAAGCAATTGATGAAGGACGATTTGGACGTTTAACACTTTGTGATGCGCAGGTTAAGTGGTTTAGAAGTCAAGAGTACTATGACTCTGGTGCTTGGAGAGGAACTTGGAAGGTTGATGGTGGTGGTGCTTTAATGAACCAGTCAATCCATGCAATTGACCTCTTACAGTGGTTCTGTGGTCCTGCCGAAGAAGTTCAAGCATACACAGCAACACTTGCTCATGAAAGAATTGAGGTTGAAGATACAGGCGTTGCCGTATTAAAGTTTAAAAACGGTGCTTTAGGTGTTATTGAAGGTTCAACAAGTGTATATCCAGGTTTTTTGAAGAAGATTGAAATTTGTGGAACAGAGGGGTCTGCAGTTCTTGAAGAAGAATCATTAAAGGTTTGGTCCTTTAAAAATGAAACAGAAGAAGATTCCGAAATCAGAAGAATATATTCAGATGCAACTAAAGCAGGTGGTGGTGCTAGCGATCCAAAGGCAATTAATACTTTAGGTCACGAAAAGCAATTTAATGATTTTGCTTCAGCAATTATTGAGCATAGAGAACCAGAAGTAAATGCTGAGAGTGCTAGTGAAGCTGTAAAGATTATTACTGCAATATACGAAAGTGTAAGAAGTGGTAAAAAGGTTAAGGTCAATTAAATTTAAAAGGAGATAGATTTATGAAAAAATGCTTAGTAATGTTGCTCATAGCAGCAATCGCAGTTACTGGTCTCTTTGCACAAGGTGCAGCAGAGAGTGCAAATTTCCCTTCAAAAACTGTTGAAGCAACAGTAGGTTGGTCTGCAGGTGGTGGTGGAGACATCGTATTTAGAGCTCTTGCTGATGTTTTCCCAAAGTATGCGAATGGTCAGACAATGATTATTAAAAACGTACCAGGTGCTTCAGGTATCACAGGTGCGGTAGAATTCTTAGATGCTTCAGCTGATGGTTATGCAGTAATGCACTGGAATAACGCAACAATGGCTAAAACACACCTTTCAGAAACAGTAATCACAGGTGCTGATACTTTCAAAACTGTTTGCCAGGTTGTTTCATCTTATAACTACCTCGTAGTAAGAGCTGATAGTAAGTATCAGAGTCTTCAGGACTTCCTCGCTGACGTTAAGGCAAATCCTGGTAAAGTAACTTGTGGTAACGCAGGTGCTAACGGTGGTAACCACCTTGCTGCTTTAATTTTCCAAAAGGAAACAGGCATTGAACTTACACACGTTCCATATTCTGGTGGTGGCCCAGCTATTACAGGTCTCTTAGCTGGTGAAGTTGATTGTGTTATGGCTAATGCTCCAGAAGGTATTGCTAACGTACAAAACGGTCAGCTCAGAATCTTAGCTGTATTCTCAGAAAATAGATACTCAGCATTCCCAGAAGTTCCAACAGGAAAAGAGTGTGGTGTTGATGTTATCCTTCCACAGTGGAGAACTGTTGTAGTACCAAAAGATACTCCAGATGAAATCGTTAACAAGCTTGCTGACATTTACAAGAGCTGCTGTGAAGATCCTCAGTTTAAGGATGCAATGACATCATTAAGTGTAGAAGTTACTTACAAAGATCCTCAGGCTGCTACAGCATTCATGAAGAGTGAAGATAAGCGCTTTGCAGAACTCGCTGCAACACTTTAATCTTTTACTTAAGTAAATTTAGGGGGGAAGGTAAAGTTTTCCCCCTAATTTTTTAAGGAGATGAATTTCGATGAAGGATAATAAAAAATCTGCAGACTTTATCATATCTATATTATTGATTTGTCTATCAGCATTCCTTTATATGACTGCAAATAAAATGCCTAGTGCTACAAAAGGTATTGGTCCAGGTGATTACCCAAAATTTATCTGCCTAATACTATTTGTTTTAGGAGTTGTACAGCTAATTAGCGTTATTATCTCATCAAAAGGTATTCCTCTAATAGATTTTAAGCGCATTAATGTTAAGTACTTAGTTAGAGCACTAATTATGGTTGTAATGACATTTGTTTATTACAAGCTAATGAAAGGTGTTGGCTATTTATTAACAACTCCAATTTACCTCTTTGCATCATTTATGCTCTTTGGCTATAAAAAGAAAGTTAAAGGTGCGGTAATTGCAGTTATATTTACAGTTTGTATTTATCTATTATTTACAAAAGTATTTATGGTATTCCTTCCAAGAGGAATTTTAGGTTAAGGAGAAAGAGATGTTTTCAAATTTAATAGCAGGATTTATCAATGTTCTCCAGCCTTTTAACTTCCTTATGGCTGTGTTTGGTACAGTAGCAGGTGTAGTAATTGGAGCACTTCCAGGTTTAAGTGGTTCAACTGGTATTATCTTGTTACTTCCTTTAGTTTATAAAATCGATGCAAGTGCAGCATTACTCCTACTTTGTGGCTTGTTCTGTGGAAGTATGTATGGTGGATCAATTTCTGCAATACTTCTAAATACTCCTGGAACTCCATCTGCTACAGCAACACTTTTAGATGGATATCCAATGACACAGAATGGAGATGCAGGTAGAGCATTAGGTATTTCCGCCGTATCCTCATTTATCGGTGGTTTAGTTAGTGCTATCTGTCTTGCTTTAATTGCTCCTCAGCTTGCAAAGGTTGCTCTTTCATTTACAAGCCCAGACTTCTTTGCTTTATCAATATTTGGCCTTTCAATCATGGCAAGTACTGGTAAGGATACTGTAAAGGGTCTTATTTCAGGTTTCATTGGCTTACTTATTTCTACTGTTGGTGTAGACCAAGTAGCAGGTATCGATCGATTTACCTTTGGAAATGTACGCTTAATGAGAGGTTTACAACTACTTCCTGTATTAATTGGAGTCTTTGCTTTAAGTGAAGTATTTACAATTGTTCAAAAGGGTGGTGAAAGAGAAGGTGCTGCAGCTAACCAGAGAGTAGGTAGAGTAATTCCTACCAAGGCTGACTTTACAGCATTATTACTTTCAGCAGTAGTTGGTGGTTTAATTGGTGTATTTATTGGTATTATTCCAGGTACAGGTGGAGCTATTTCCTGTTTCTTAGCTTATCAGGTTGCAAAGAAGCTCTCTAAGAGAGGAGATAAGTTTGGAACAGGTGTTCCAGAGGGTATTGCTGCTCCTGAAGCTTCAAACAATGGTACAACTGGTGGTGCTCTAATTCCTATGCTTTGCTTAGGTGTTCCAGGTGATACAGTTACCTCTGTTATGCTTGGTGCATTAACACTAATTGGTGTTAGACCAGGTCCACAGATGTTTGTTGAACCAGAAGGAATTACAATTGTATATGCAATCTTAGCTGGTATGATTGTTATTCAGTTTATCATGCTAGTAACAGGACTTTCATGTGCTAAGGTATCACCAAAGATCTTAAAAATACCTCAGACAGTATTACTACCTATAATTGCAGCACTATGTATTGTTGGTGCATTTAGTAACTCAAATAACTTATTTGACGTATTAATTGCAATTGTATTTGGTATCTTAGGTTTTGGTATGAAGAAGTTTGGTTATCCAGGAGCACCATTAGTACTTGGTATCGTACTTGGTCCTATTGCTGAATCAAATCTCAATAGAGCTTTGATTTTATCAGAAAATAGCTGGACAACATTTGTTACACATCCTATTTCCTGTGTATTCTTAATTCTTTCACTTGTAATTATTGTTTTCTCTGTGATAAAGAATATCAAAGAGAAAAAGAGTGAATAATCGATTGGGGGTTAATTGTGGCAAAAGAATTAGAAATAAAAATTGCTAGGCTTAGAAATCTTATGGATGAAAAAGGCCTTGATGGAATCTACATTAAAGGTCAAGACAACTTTGCTTGGCTAACCTGTGGCGGTAGAAACTATGTCGGTATGGGCAGTGTTGGTAACTGTGGCCTTTTAGTTACTAAAAATGGTTTATTTGCCATTACCAACAATATTGAAGCACCAAGAATGAGAGATGAAGAAAAATTAGAGACTCTTGGTTTTAAGATTCTTTATGGCGTTTGGCATGATAGTAGCTTTGAAAAGAAAACTATTAGTGAGTTAGTTCCATCTGGTAAGGTTGGATATGATACTTCAGATTTAGCTAAAAACATTCAACTTTTGAGATTCTCTTTAACAGCTGAAGAGATTGAAAGATATCAAGAGATTGGTAAAGATGCTTCAATTGCTATGGAAGAAGCTGCAATTAATATTTCTGCAGGTATGAGTGAGTATGAAATTGCAGGTGACATCATGTCAAGAATGGAAGCTAAAGGCTTAGAAATTCTTTCCTGTATGGTCGCTGCCGATGAAAGAATTAGTCTTTATCGTCACCCACTTCCAACTAGTAAGAAGGTTGAAAAGCGCGTTCAAATTGGTGGTAACTTTAGACGCAATGGTTTAGTAATTTGTTTAACTCGTTATGTATGGTTCTATGAGCCAACAGAGGAAGAGAAGAAGCAATACTACGATAACCAAGTAATCGATTGTACCTACATGGCTGCTTCTAAGCCAGGTAACACTTTTGTTTCAGCACTTGAAAAGGGTAGAAGCAAATATACAGAACTTGGATATGAAGGTGAATTTGATAAGCACCACCAGGGTGGTCCTATTGGATACCAAGGTAGAGATTATCGTGTAGGTTTCGATACTCCAGGCGTAATTGCTGAAAACCAAGCTTTCTGCTGGAATCCTTCTATTACAGGTACAAAGAGTGAAGATACTGTAATTTCAACTAAAGATGGAATAATCCCAGTTACTAGACCTGTATTATTCCCTGAAAATGAAATTGTAGTTGATGATCAAACCTTTATTAGACCTGGAATTTTAGTTAGAAAGTAATAATTGAGAGAGGATGATGAATAAAAAAACTAGTAGAAATTTGCTTTGCATAGCTATTATTTTCTTTTGGGCAAGTGAATATTGCCATACTCCATATTTTGCACCATACCTTCAAAGCTTAGGCTTTGGTGCAAATTTAATTGGATTTATGACTGGTGTTTATGGTTTTACACAAATATTTGCAAGAATTCCAATTGGTATGGTTACAGATGCATTTTCCTGCTACAAAAAGACTATTCTTTTTGGTTGTATCGCAACAACTATTTCATCATTCTTTCTAATGTTTGCAACATCCTTTGTTGCAATTATCATTTGTAGAGTATTAGCAGGCTTGGCAGCTAGTACCTGGCTTGCTTTTAGCGTTTTATATAATGCTTACTTTAAAGATGATGAAAGTGTAAGAGCAATGACTAATGTTAATGCTTTTTCAAACGGAGGAAAGCTATTAGCATTTTTTTTAGGTATTTTAACAGCTTCATTTTTTGGCTATAAAATACCTTTACTTTGCTCATTTTTAACAGGATTAGTAGCAATTGTAGCTGTAATTCTACTTAAGCCTATTAGTATTCAAAGAGAAAGCTTTAGTTTTTCTCATGCAGCTAAAGTAATAAAAAATCCAATTGTAATTTTTTCATCTATCCTTGCAATAATGATGCAGTTTTATATGCAAGCAACTGTTTTTTCATTTACCAGTTCTAGAGCAAGGGAGTGTGGTGCATCTTCGTTCTTAATTGGTGCGATATCACTAACATTTACAATTATTCAAGTTTTAGCAGCTCCATACATCGGAAAGAAATTCTTAGTAAAGAATGAGAAGGGAAAATCCCTTTTTATTGGTTATTCACTGCTTGGAATTGCAAGCTTACTAATTGCATTAATTAAAGAACCTATATTTTATCTAATCTCAAGCTTGCTTGCTGGCTTTGGAAACTTAATAATTAATGGTTTATTAATGGCTATAGTTGTTAGCTGTGTTAGCGAAGAAAAGAGATCAACTGCAATGGGTACATACCAAGCAATTTATGGAATTGGTATGAGTCTTGGTCCTGTTGTTCTTGGAAAGATTATCACAAACTACAGCTATGAAAGTGCATACCTATTTACTACATTATTAATGGCATTAACAGCTTTACTATCTTGGCCTTTAGCAAGAAAACTAAAGGTTAAGTAAGTCTTTTAGAAAAGAATGGTAATTTTGGCTTTTTTACCTCTTTTAGACCCAAAAAGTTCATAGGATTAATTGAAACCATTTTATGAATTAATTCATCAGAAAATGGGGAAGAATCAAATATATGATAGTAGTTTAAATAGCTTTCTACTCTTAGTAGGTTTACAGAGAAATCAGAACCAAAGAGTATTCTACTTTCAATTCTTTCTCTATCATTTTCATTTAACAAATCAAGATAGTTTAAGAAAGTTATGTAGAAATCTTTATAACACCCTGTAAAGGAAATATCTGTATAAACATTATCATACTCTTTAATCATATCCATTAGTGTATAGAACCATTCACCAGTAGGAAGCTTTTTTATTCTTGCTTGAACGTTATCAAGTAGTCCTATTTTACTATTAATTGCATACTCTCTTCCTACATGAGCAAAATCAATTATTAAAGATGGATAGTTTTCAAGAACAGTTTTCCATGTAGCTGGATCTGTGAATTTTCTTGCTTGGGTAGGGTCTATACCTTTAAAGCCTTGGTCATCACAATGTGTTATGATAGGAACTCTATTTTTTGAACAAAAATCATATAGATATCTTACCTTCTTTAATTCTTGGCTATCTTGAGGCCAAGGATCAAAGCCAAGTGGTGGATATAGTTTAACTCCAAAGAAAATCCTTTCTTTATCATTTAACTTATGACTTGGATGAATGTTATGAGTAATATCAACAAACCGATTTAAATGATTAACTAAAAATTCAAAGGAGTGAGCACTTGGGTTAATTCCTATAAATGGATAGAACTCAAAAATCCCTTCGTCGTTTTCATAGTACTTATTAATTGCACTTATAGTATCTAATGCATAAGGTGTTATCTTATCAAAAGCTGTAAATGAGTAGTATAATTTATCAATTGTACTTTGAGTTTGAGAAAAATCCATTAAAAGGGGAGAGAGAAATATTCTATCATACACTTGATCTCTAAAATAAAGTTTTTTATCCCTTAAATATGGAACACTTGGGTAATCAGCTTTATTACTCTCTCTTCTGTATTTACCTTTTAAATCATCTTCCATCATCTTAAAGGTTTCATCTATAGGTCTTGAAAATGCAGTTAATGTATTTTCGACTTGAGAAAGAAATTGCCCCTTAAATATGCTATTTAAAGTGATAATATAATCCTTTGTAATATTACCTTGTAAAAAAGAAGCAGCAGAGGTGTCTAAAGAAGAGAAGAATGCTGCTAAATTAGGTTCTTTAAATGTCATTACATGGAAGTGTATATCAAAAAAAGGATTCATAATGATAAAATATCAAAATAATTAATAATAGGAAAGGAAAAAAATTGGGAGCAACTTGCTCCCAACCTTATTACTTGATCCCCATTTTAGCTTTCTGCTTTGCCCAGCTATCTTTAAGTGTACAAGTTCTATTAAATACCATGTGCTCTTTAGTGCTATCCTTTGAATCAACACAGTAGTAACCATTTCTAACAAATTGGAAATAACTACCTACCTTAGCATTCTCGGCTTCTTTTTCGATATATGCTTTAGGAATAACAATAAGTGAATCAGGATTTAAATCATCAAGATAGTTACCTGTTTCAGCACCTGGACATTCACTCTTAAAGAGCTTGTCATACTGTCTTACTTCTGCAACTGTACAAATATCACGGCAAACCCAATGGCTTGTACCTTTAACCTTTCTTCCATCTGGTGAATCACCACCACGGCTAAGTGGATCATAGGTACAGTGTACTTTTGTTACCTTACCATTTTCATCTTTTTCAACACTAGTAGCTGTAATGAAGTAAGCATACTTAAGTCTAATTTCATTACCAGGATATAGTCTATGGTAGCCCTTTACAGGTACTTCCATAAAGTCCTCTCTTTCGATGTATAAATGGCGAGAGAAAGCAATTTCATGTGTACCACTATTTGGATCTTCTACATTGTTTTCTGCTGTGAAATATTCGACTTGACCTTCTGGATAGTTGTCAATTTCAATTTCAAGTGGATCAAGAACAGCCATTAAGCGTTCTGCTCTCTTATTTAAATCCTCTCTAACACAGAACTCCATAAGTGAGTAATCAACAACACCTTCGACCTTAGCAACACCTACACGAGAGACGAAATCCTTCATTGATTCAGGAGAATATCCTCTTCTTCTAACACCACTGATGGTTGGCATTCTAGGGTCATCCCAGCCAGTAACAAAGTTATTGTTAACAAGGTATAGGAGCTTACGTTTACTCATTAATAAATAGTTAATATTTAAGCGAGCAAATTCATACTGATGAGGAGTGTGTTCAATACCATCGATACTTGTTGCCCAGTCATAAGCTGGTCTATGATCCTCAAATTCCAAAGTACAAATTGAATGTGTGATATTTTCAATTGCGTCTGAAATAGGGTGTGTAAAGTCATACATTGGATAAATACACCACTTGTCCCCAGTTCTAGGGTGAGTTGCATATTTAATTCTATATAAAGCAGGGTCTCTTAAATTGATATTAGGACTTGCCATATCAATTTTTGCCCTAAGTGTGTAAGCACCTTCAGGATATTTACCTTCCTTCATTTCCATAAAGAGACGAAGGTTTTCTTCTATTGGTCTATCACGATCAGGAGAATTCTTACCTGGCTCTGTAAGTGTACCACGATATAACTTCATTTCTTCTGCAGAGAGTGAGTCAACATAGGCTTTACCTTCCTTGATTAATCTAACTGCAATTTCAAAAAGTTGATCATAGTAGTCAGAAGCATAGTATTCATGCTCTTTCCAATCGAAACCAAGCCAGTGGATATCTTCTTTAATTGAGTTAATGTACTCCATATCCTCTTTTGCAGGGTTAGTGTCATCGAGTCTTAAATGGCAGCGACCATGATATTTCTCAGCAAGACCAAAGTTAAGACAAATACTTTTAATGTGTCCGATGTGAAGATAACCGTTTGGTTCAGGTGGAAATCTAGTGACTACTGTATCATTTGGTAGACGGTGATTAGCTAAATCATCCTCAATTATTTTCTCAATAAAATTGAGAGGACGATCTTCTGTTGTTTTTATTTCTTCCATATAACCTTCCTTGCCCTTTCAGAGGGGCCCTTGGGTAAAATTAGTTTTAAAAATAATATCAGAATAAATGGGTAATGTGAATAATAATGCGTTAAAAGCTGATATTTGCAGAGCCTTTACCAAATAAAAGAATACAAATAGATACACTTTCTTTAATTGATTTAAATTTTAATCTTACAATTTCATACTTTCCATTTGAAAAAACAATTTCATCATCACATTTTTCAAATGAAAATTGATTTTCATCAACAAGATTTAGTTTCACAACTTCCTTTATGCCCATAAAGGTTGTTGTTTTCTCAAGAAAGTTATCTTTCTTTATTAACATCATTCCTTGATCTTGGTTGAAGATAACTCCAAGGCCATATGAAAGCTCATTTGATTTAATTGTAACATTAACTTTTTCATCTTCGTCAAAGGTATAAACTAATGCAGAGTCATGCTCTGTTGTAATACTCATTGAGTGAGATGAGGTAATTTTTATTTTTTCCGGTTTTCTAATCCATTGGAGTTTTTTTAGTTTCACAAATAGATTATTATTTAAAACACACATTAGTTCAAGGGGAGAGTGGAAAAGTGTTCTTCATTTATGGACAAGCTGAAGAAAATAAAGATAATGCCTTAAGTTTAATTAGATCTCTAAGAAAGAGAGACCCTCATGTATGCTTATTAGCAAAGTTAAGCGATGATGAAGAAGGCTTAAAGGTAATTGATATACTTGTTAAGGAAATGATTCTTTTTGATCCTGACTGTATCGGTAGTTCAAATGATAATTTAGCATTAACTGGTGATGAATTATTTTCAGTCTTAAATGTTTATAGCGATGTTAAGGCAATTTTTATCTCTAAAGAATGCGATGAAACAATGATTACTAATTTAGTAAACGCTGTTAGCAAATTAAAGGAAAGACCAATAATAGTAAGTGAAAAAAATACATATCAAAATGCAGATTGCAAAATATGCTTTGAAAATGGTGAAACAAAAGTGGAAGGAAAAACTCTTCTTAATTGCCATAATATCGAAGATGTATTAATTATGCTTATTCAAAATCAATGCTTTGGTTCGGTATTAGAAAAACCTTCTCTCAACTTATCTTGTCTATGAGTATTTGCTTTATAAATAAGTAGGTTATCGTCACTCTTTTTTATTGCATCCTTTATCTTCATTCCTTTTTGAGCTTCATATAAATAGTAGCCATAAGAGAATGAAGATAGTTGGAATTGATTTAATTCCTTAAAATTCTCTAAGAGTAAATTAATAAATGAAACAATATCAATGTTTTTAGTTTGCTTAAGAAGGATAATAAATTCATCACCACCTATTCTAAAGGCTAAGGCTTCGTGAGAAGAAATTACGTTGTTAACAGCCTTACTGAATGAAATTAATAACTCATCACCAGCTTTATGACCTAAGGTATCATTATAGGTTTTCATGTAATCGATATCTATGGAAATAATGTAATAGTTATCTTTTCCTCTTGATTCAATATCTTTTATTCTATATTCAAAGGCAAATCTATTTAAAAGTTTGGTGAGAGGGTCAGCAAAGTTTTCTTTATAATAATCATCTTTTAATACATCTTGTGTTGATTTCGCACTGTCACGGATGGTAATAAAAATCATTAAACAAAGATTTAATACTAAAAATATACTGACTTTATCAAATAAAGTTTGAAAAATTAATTCGGTACTAACTTTAATAACCATCGTAACATCAAACAACGATAAAAATAGTAATTCAAAATACTTTGTCTTGGTATATCTTATTGTAATATAAGCTGAATATATTAATAAACATATGATATATGATCCATAAAATATCAAAGAAATGGAATCAGCTAATTCTGATACTAAATATGTATTTGGGAAAATATCAAAAATTAGAATAATAATAAAATAAATAGGAAATAAAAATGAAACTCTTTCGAAATAATTAATTGCTTTATGCTCTTTAGAAGGAACGATATTATCTTTAACGTAAAATAGTGTTACGAATGGTAAAAAAGAAAACAATAATCTAGCTAGTATTGAAAATATTAAAGGATATGTAAAGAAGAAATATATAGTATCACTATAAAAGATTTGGAAAAGGGAATTAAATATTAAAAATAATCCTAATGAAAATATTATATGACGCCTATAACTATTATTAAAGTATAGTCCAAATATTAGTATTAATACGGAAAGACCCAAAAATGAAGCAAAGAATAGAGTAGAGTAGAAATCATGCACTACATATTTAAGGTTTAAGGTATGACGATCACCAAGGAATAGTGAATGCAGTGTAATGATAGAATTCTTATTTGATGAATTAATTAGTCTTATTGTAACGTTTTTCTTAGTATCGCTTTTACTAAGACCAATTACTATTGGGTGTGTATCAAAATTGAATTGGCTATCTGTTTCTTGGGCATATAACAAATCCTCATCCAAGTAAACTTCAATATGTTTAACATTTGAAAAAAATAGAATTGAGGGATAAGAATAAATTCTAAGATCAGGAAGAATAAAGGTTAATTTAATTTCTTCATAAGGCTTAATTTCGTATTTATAAATACTCTTGCTACCAAAGTAGACATCTTCATCGATATCTTCACCAACAACGTTTACATGTGTTAATAGTTGTGAAACCATTCCACCAGATACAGTATAATTATCACTTATTCTTTCTGAATTTTTTGCAACCCATATTACTAAGCTAAATGAAAGGATAAAAATAATTATTAATAATAAGATATTTTCTCTTTTAGTATTCATCTGATATCATCCTTGCATTTACTAATAAAGAGTAATTATCTTTATTAATTTTATCTCTATACATTAACTCATCTGCTTTTTTTATTGCACTTAAGAATTCAGCTTCATTCTTTGCTTTTACGGTAATACCACCCATACTAATTGTTGAACAAAATGGAGAATTGTCTTTAAAGTTTTCCTTCAAGCTTTTAATTAAATAGTTTAAGTTAACTGCACTTGTGTTTTCAAATATTGCAACAAATTCATCTCCTCCAATACGATAAATATTGCTATTGGATGGACAGTTATTGAGTAAACATCTTCCACAGTACTTAATAATTTTGTCGCCTTCACTGTGCCCAAAATAATCATTAATTCGTTTTAATGAGTTTATATCAGCAAAAATAATGGAGGTTTGGATATTTTTATAGTTTTCTTCATTATGGATATAGTTTTCATACTTTCTTCTATTTAAACATCCTGTTAAAACATCGATATTCATGTACATATCAATTTCTTTTTGTTGAATTTGTTTCATTTGCTTTTTTATATACTCTGAGCTTAATGGGAAGGCAAGACAACATGCAGAAACTATTCTTAATGTACAAATAATAAGTCCTTGATATGACCTATTAACCATTGCTGAAAAAGCATATTCAAGTATTATTGATGCCAAAAATACAATGGTTGAAATTATTAAAAATAATTTAACATCTGATTTATCGTAATAGAATATTGCTTTAATAACAAAGTATATTGAAATAAATATTATGCAGAAATTTATAAATAATCTTATGTAATATGAAAAATACGCAGTATTTATAGCTAGATATGTATTTAACATAAAGAGAGCAAAGTGGAATAAAAGAATTCTTTTATAATATTTATCTTTTATAAAGTTACCATATGTAATATTTTGAATAAGAGTCAGATAAGAGCAAATAGTAAAAAATCTTGAGAAGTTTTTCACCGTTGTCCAAGCAATAGTATTTCCATATAAGAGAATGTTAGCTTTGAATGAAGCAAATGTAGCAAATAAATTAGCACAGCATAATAATGCAAATGAAATGATTGCTTTTTTATTTCCTTGTTTTCTCTCAATAATAAAAATATAGATGGATACAATAATTAACATAAAGTTAATCGGAGCTATAGATTGTAAAAAGAAAATAGATGTTTTAAGGGATGAGACAATTCCGTAATCAGAAGAAATATAAATTGGATAAACAATTAAGGAACTGAGAATTTTTAATTTATTAATGTTGTAACTAACAGTTATTTCTTTATCTTTTAAGTTGTTAGCATTAATCATGAAAAATGAATTATTACTTGGTTCAAAATATCCACCATTTTTAGGAAAAGAAAATATTTGTTCACCATCGAGGTAAACCTCAAATGAGCCAAAAAGAGTAGTAATTACAATGTTATTAAATCGAGGGGGTACTGATGATGGTACATTGCACTTCAAAGTAATATTATCTACGTTTGATAACTTCACACGTTGAATTTTTGATTCTTTATACTCCAACTTTCCGTCTATATAAATATCAACAGGAATTGTTGTTATGTAGTGTTCAGCCTCTGGACCATAAATTTTTTTTGTTGTTCCAAAGATAATAAAAAAAAGGCTAACAACAAATAATGATAGTGCTAGGAGTAAAGAAATAATAAGTAGTGGATGATTATGTAATTTATCAGTTTTATTATTCATCACTCCTCCGATGCTTTAGTATAAATTACTTTTTCTTCTTATTAAAGCTTATTTGCCTTAATTGCTATGTAGCATTCCTTAAGAAAACTATCAATTGGTTCGAAATCTGATTCTGCTGTATCAAATCCAGTAATACTAAATCCTAAATCAATTAGATTCCCAATTAAAGTTTGAAGTAAATGACTGTATTCAAATGTATCCATTTTTCTAATCATTTTCTTTCTTTTTTTATCAGATAAAGAAATATCTGCATCAAAGGGAAGGGTATACTTAATTTTCATTTTTCCTTTTTCTAATGCTTTAGGACTAAACATGTATAAAGCAGGATTTGCAAAGGCTGTAATAAAAATTCCATTAGGCTTTAATACTCTTTTTACTTCTTCATAGAAATACTTTGGATTTTTTATAAAATTAATACTTACAGGATTTACAACGCTATCAAAAGAATTGGCATTAAAATTTAGTCTCTCACTCATTGAACCTTGAATAATATCAAAAGTTAAATTATCCCTTTTTTTGACAAATTCATCCTGTTTTAGTTGCATCTCAGAGATATCGACAAGTGTTACCTTTTTCCCGTAAGCACTAAGTAGTGGTGCTTGTTGACCTCCTCCTGCACCAACTAGTAATACCTCATTTCCAAGTTGATCAATCCAATCCTTCCTCATTGGTTTATCGACTAAAAAGGGAAGTGTAAGATTTCCCTTTCTAGCTTCTTCAATAGCTTCTTTAGTTACTGGTCTAGTCCAGTAATTGTTTCTTTTTACTTCTTTATTCCATGCAATTGTATTTAATTCATCACTATTCATACTATACATTATAGCACATTGCCCTCTTCACGTTTTGTGCCTTAAAAGGCTATGATAAAAAGTATCTAAGGTGAATATAAAGTGAGTAGAAAGAATATATCCAAAATATTATTAGTACTAGCATTTGTTGTATCAATAATAACAGTAATTTCACTTCTTTTGTTTTGGACAAAAAAAATCAATGAAGAAAAAAAGATAGATGAGCTACGAAAAGAGTTATTAAAGGTTGTTAACAAAGGTGGTGAAGAGGCTCTTCTAAACCTTGCGGGAGTTCCTTTAAAAGGAATTTTTTATGATGAGGATGGTGTTGTCTTATTTGAAGATGATTCTTCTTGGGCATATTCTCTTGATGAAAAAGAAAATATGAGAGCCTTTGATAAAGCAAAATCTAGTGTTGTTGAAATTGTTCAAGATAAAAGCCTATCCTCCTCAATTAGTGGATGTGGAGTATTAATTTCAAGTGAAGGATATGTAATAACTAATGGACATGTAATAGGTAATGGTAAGGATATAAGTGTAAATTTATATGATGGTACGAGTGTAGGTGCTACATTAGTTGGTATTGATACCTTAACAGATATTGCGGTAATTAAGCTTGAAAAGAGAGAGAAAAAGTATATCCCTCTCGAAATGTATTCAGGTTCATTAAAGGTTGGTCAAAAAGCAATTGCAATTGGCTCACCTTATGGTTATTCCTGGTCTATGAGTGTTGGTGTTGTATCAGGATTAAACAGACTTGTTTATACATCAAGTATGCTTCCTTTAACTGATTTGATTCAAACAGATGCTGCAGTTAACCCAGGAAATAGTGGCGGTCCATTGTTAAATAGTAGAGGTGAGATGATAGGCTTAAATACAGCAATATACTCAACAAGTGGTGAAAACCAAGGATTATCATTTGCTATTCCACTTGAGACAGTTTTAGATGTTGCAACTTCATTAATTAAAAATGGAAAGGTATCAAGAGGATGGCTTGATGTACTTGCTGTTGAATTAAATAGTCAAATAGCAGAGTACCTTAAGCTTGATTTTGATGAAGGTGTATTAATTTCTCAAGTTGTTCCATCGGGTGGCGCGGATAAAGCTGGATTAAAAGGTGGAAATGAAAAGGTTGGCTATGGACAATCGATTATTTATCTTGGTGGAGATATTATTTTAGAAATCAATGGAAATAAAATCTCTGGCTATAGCGATTACCTTACTGTATTAGGCTCTTATAAGAGTGGTGAAAAGGTGAGTGTTAAGGTTTACAGAAATGGTAACATCGTTACAATTAATGACGTTGTTTTAACAGAGCGAAGTGAAGAAAATAGTAGGTGGATTATAAGATGAGTGAAAATAGACCTGATGCTTCTTGGGGTGGGGAGAGTATTACAAATATTCATGTAGGTGCAAATGGAGTTTCAAAGCCTTTTAAGGTAGTTGCACCATATGAGCCATCTGGAGACCAAGGTAGTGCCATAGAAAAATTATCAAATGGTATTTTAAATGGGGATAGAGCTCAAACTTTGAAGGGGGTTACTGGATCTGGTAAGACCTTTACTATGGCCAAAATTATTGAAAAGATCCAAAGACCAACTTTAATCTTAAGCCATAATAAGACTTTAGCAGCGCAATTATATAGAGAGTTCAAATCTTTCTTTCCAAATAATGCTGTTGAATACTTTGTATCAACTTACGATTATTACCAGCCTGAAGCATATGTTCCTGGTAAAGATTTATACATTGAAAAGGAAACAGATATTAATGATGAAATTGATAGACTGAGACTATCTGCTTCATTTTCTTTGATGGAAAGAAGAGATGTAATAGTAGTTGCTACTGTAAGCTGTATCTATGGTCTTGGTAACCCTGTTTCTTTAAGAGATATGATTCACTCATTCCATGTTGGTGATATCTTCGACCATAAGGTTGAACTTGAGCAGCTAGTTAGAATGCTTTATGAAAGAAATGATGTTGTTTTAACTCGAGGTAGCTTTAGAGTTCGAGGTGATATTATCGAAGTGTATCCTGCATATCTAGAGAGTGCATTTAGAATTACCTTAGATTGGGATGAAATTGTTTCTCTTGAATGGTTTGACCCAGTTTCTTTTGAAAAGATAGAAAAGGTAAAAGATATTACACTCTACCCTGCTAAACAGTTTGTAATGCCAAAAAGCGCTATTGACCAAGCTATTGTTCGAATTGAGGATGAGTTAAAGGATCAAGTGGAATTCTTTTTATCTCAAGGACGTCACTTAGAAGCTGAAAGATTAAAAAGTCGTGTTGAATACGATATTGAAATGATTAAAGAAGTAGGGCATTGTTCTGGTATTGAAAACTATTCTCGTCCATTAGCTGGAAGAAAGCCAGGTGAACGTCCTGCTGTTCTTTTAGATTACTTCCCTTCAGACTTCATCTGCTTTATTGATGAATCACATGTAACAATTCCTCAAATTGGTGCGATGTATGAAGGTGATAGATCTAGAAAATCCAACTTAGTAAATTATGGCTTTAGACTTCCATCTGCCCTTGATAACAGACCTTTAAAGTATGATGAATTTGATAAAATTGTTGGTCAAAGAATTTATGTAAGTGCAACCCCTGGTAAAAAGGAAAAAGAAGAGAGTACTCAGATGGTTGAGCAGCTTATTAGACCAACAGGTCTTCTTGATCCAATTATCGAAGTTAGAGCTACTGAAGGTCAAATGGAAGATCTATACGGTGAAATAAGAAAAACTATCAATAAAGGTGATAGAGTTCTTGTTACAACTCTTACTAAGAAGATGGCAGAAGATTTAACTTCCTATATGGAAGGTCTTAATCTAAAGGTTAGATATCTTCACAGCGAAGTTGAGACAATAGAGAGAGCTGAAATATTAAGAGATTTACGTCTTGGTGTATTTGATGTATTAATTGGTATTAACCTTTTAAGAGAAGGTTTGGACCTTCCTGAAGTTTCTCTTGTGGCAATATTAGATGCAGATAAAATTGGTTTCTTACGTTCTGCTACCTCTTTAATTCAGACTATTGGTCGTGCTGCTAGAAATAGTGAAGGACGTGTTATTATGTATGCTGACCAAATGAGTGATGCTATGCGTGAAGCTATTGTTGAAACTGAACATAGAAGAGAAGTTCAGAGTGCTTACAATAAGGAGCATGGTATCACTCCTCAAACAATCAAAAAAGCAATTGCTGATTTAATTGAACATGAAAAAGAGGATAAGAGTGAAGCTCAAAAGGCTGATTTAAAAATCGAGCGTTCTGGCTATAATTTGTTAACTCAAAGTGGAAAGAATAAATATATCAAGGCTCTCGAGAAGGAGATGAGAACTCTTGCTGAGAACCTTGAATTTGAAAGAGCTGCTGTAATAAGAGACGAAATAGAACGAATAAAGAGTGGAAAGTTCCTTGAAGACTAGAACATAAAAAGTACTAAGTCTCGTTCTGTTTTATCTATTATAGGTGTTTGTCTACCAAACTTTTCTAGTGCTTTCTTCGTATAGGACCAGGCTTCTGTTACAGATAGATAACTTCTATCAGGCATTCCTGGTCCTTCTACTTGATCTACATAGAATTTGTAGCCAAGGTAATCAAGTAGAACCTTAGCAAATCTTCCATGGGCTTTTAGATTATCAGTTTCTTCACTTTCATATGAAAGCTTATCTGCTGTGCATCCTGTAAGTTCCCAAGTTAAGTCATTATTAACCTTTTTATTTGAAAATAGCTCACTAAATGAGTTTGAGATATCAAAGACATCATTAATTTGGTCATCCTTTACAATAGCACCAGAATGGCAGGAATCAATTATTAAAAGTTTATTGCCGGTAATTGAGGAAAAATCAAAACGTAAATCATCGAGATAGTATGTGAAATTCTTAAATTCATTTGATCCTGATGCTGTTGTATTAATATCTCCTAAGATTAGAGCTCCAACTTTTTCCTTTTGAGTAGATCCTAATCCATGACCAGCATAGAAGAATATTACAAGATCATCTTTTTTTGTATTAAGCTTTTTAAACACTTCTTTGATTTCAGTTTTTAAGCTTCTTGTATCTAGTTCCTTTACTATTTCAACTGCATCACCACGAGTAGGGGTAGTTGTATATCGATAAAAGACATTACTCCCTTGCTGAGTGAATTGATGAGAGTAGAAGTTTCTTTTTTCAGCTTTTGATAGATACTCAAATTGACTAATAATAGCATTCTGATCATTTAGTGTACCGTATAGAGTACTTACATTCATTTCCTCATAGTTTAAAGCTAATGTAATTAAATACACATTACTATTGCTAGCTTTTGTATCAAGGGAACAAGAGGTTAAAGAAATAATGATTAAAAGAATAATTAATAACATATCACTCCTCCTTAATAAATGGTTTTAAAGAGAAAGAAAATGTTATTGGAAATTCAAATCGTTCTTTCTTATATCTTAATCCTGTATCAAGGGATACACTAAAGGTCCTTGTTATGTTGTAGGTGTTAACCAACATTGCTTCTAAAAAAGCACTTCCTGTTACAAACTCTTTAGAAATAGAGTATCCAGCTCCTATGTTTAATCCTAATTGATAGCTATTGGTAAAGCAGTAATAAGATGATAAACCAATGCTCAATGAGGAGTATCCAAGTATCTTGGTATAGCTTCTTATAGCTGTATCACCTTGTAAAGCAATTTGAGTATATAACCCGATATCAAAGTTTGAAAGTCGAAAAGCTACGGGAGTAAGTGTTATTTCACACCTTAACGCTTCCCTTAATTCGCTTTCATAGTTTAAGGCACTATTTTTAAGCATTGAAGTGCCAAAACCAACTTTAATTCCACCTGTATAGTTTA